>CAJQQY010000214.1 GCA_905480595.1 uncultured Saprospiraceae bacterium
TTTAATTCTGGCATTCAACATTATTTTAATGAATAATATTTTTGCATACGGTTTTGCAATTTGAAGTTGTTGTAAAACTAAATCCAAAAGATAAAATGGCAAAATCGTTCTATGGGATAAGCCATACATAAAATAAAAAAATCATGAATAAAATTTACCTAATCCTATTTTCCATTCTTTTTTACTTCAGTTGTGAGACGGCTAAAAAGCTATCCATCCTAACTCCTCAAATGATGAAGGAACAATTGCAAATCAAAACCTTTCCAATGGATTGCAGTATCCGAGCCATCGAAGTTATCGATACTAACACCATGTGGTTTGGAGGATCGAAAGGACAATTTGGATATACGGAAGATGGTGGAACAACTTGGGTAATTGATTCTATTCAAAACTCAAAAAATCCAAATTTGGAATTTAGAGGAATTGCCAAAACAACAGATGCTGTTTTTCTTTTTGCCGTTGGTTCCCCTGCCCTTTTATTTAAAACTACAGACCATGGAAAATCTTGGTCATTGGTCTATGAAGAAAATCATCCTGATGCATTTTATGATGCTATAGCTTTCTGGGATGATCAAAATGGGATTGCGATGGGCGATCCAACTGATGGATGCCTTTCAATTATTTTAACCAAAGACGGAGGAAATACTTGGACTAAAATTCCTTGTAATCAACTCCCTCCTTCTGCCGAAAAGGAAGCTGCCTTTGCTGCATCAAATTCCAATATTGCCTTGGCAGGAAATCATGCTTGGGTAGTAAGCGGAGGAGGTAAAGCAAGAGTTTTCCATAGTCCTGACCGAGGGGAAACTTGGGAAGTTTTTGATACACCAATCATCCAAGGAGGAGCAATGACCGGAATATTTACGACTCATTTTTATAATGAAAAAAGAGGGATCATCTTCGGTGGCGACTGGGAAAAGCAAGACCAAAACACTCAAAATAAAGCCACAACAAATGATGGTGGCAAAACGTGGAATTTAATCGCCGATGGACAACATCCCGGTTATCGTTCTTCTGTGCAATATGTTTCTCAAAGCGATGGGCAAGCTATTTTTGCAACAGGGATTCCAGGCATTTCTTATTCTGCTGATGGAGGGAAAAATTGGGCTGCTTTAAGCGATAGCTCTTTTTATACCATACGAATTTGTGAGACTGGTCGAAATGCTTGGTTGGCTGGGAGTAAGAAAATTGGCAAAATGACTTGGTGAAATTATAGCAGAAATCGCTACTACGTTTTTTGTTAAAAAATAATATTTATTGATTTTATTCTCTCTTTTTTAAAATTGGTAAAATCGAAAGGTTAATTTATCTTTAGAAAAAACTCGAATGCCAAACAACCAAAATATAAACCAAACCTCTGTGGCATAAAAATTTACTGACATCATCTGCTATACTTCCCTGATGCAAGCAGATGAGTCTTTGGCATTGCAAAAAATAAAACGCTACCAAACTCTACTCGATGCTACTGCTCAACGATTCAATTGACAAGTTCTAAAAAATCATGACGATAGTCGCACTCCTTAATATGAAAATGAATATCTAAAAATGAAAACACCAAAGTACCTTCCCTTTTTTTTCTTTTTATTTTCCTTGCCGTTATTCGGTCAATCCACTTTTATTGATTCTTTGGAGCAACTTATACTTGATGCCTCTTATCAAGAAAAGGTGAAGCTCAAATATCAATTAGACCCTTATTTTAAAAGTATCTTAAATGTAGATGAAAGACTAAAAGAATCCAAGCAATATGTAGAGATAGTAACTCATCTAAATGATTCTATTCTTTTAGATCATGCTTATTGGAATCTATATAAAGTTTATAATCAGTTAGGAGAAACCGAAAAGGCTAAGCAAGCCAATAATAAAAACATAGAAATTTCTGCCGCCTATGGCTGCCAATTAGAAGATGTTGAAATAAATGATGGATATCACTATGCTGGCTCTTACATGGAAGTGTATGCTGATAGTACAAAACGACTCAACCTAGATACCATTCGAAATAATCCAAACTTATTTTCTACAAATACAAAGACCCATGATTTTGACTCTAATTCAGTTTATTGGAGTAAATTAAAACTAAGAGGCTCATCTAATAAAACAACTGATTATTTATTCCAAATTTCATCGGACAGGTTAGGTCAAAAAAGTTGGGAGAACATCGAAGCCTATCTTATCCGAAAAGATGGAACGGTGGAAACGCAACAAACAGGATTTGCTCTTAAGCAGAAAGAAAAAGCTATTCCTTATCCAGCTAATTTAGTTCGTTTCACCATTGCAAAAAATGAAATTGCAGTCCTATATCTTCGATTGGAAGGTGTTAAGAAGGAAATAAAACCTAGATATTTGGGGCTTCAAATATTAGACGCCGATTATTATCTAGATACCGAAGGAGGCTATGCATTCAAAGGGCAATTTCATCAGAAATATGATTATCCTTACTCCTTCGTTAGCAATTATATTTATCATCACGAAATTGTGGAGGATACCGTAGGGACAATGAATATTGAGTCCGTTTACAATAATTGGCAGTCACTAGACCGTCAAGATTGGATGAGTGTCCAACCAGCCGTAGATAAGGTCTATTGGCTAAAAGCCAAATTTATTGGTAGCCCTATTTTTAATGGCGAACAAGTTATTCATCCTACAGATTGGGCAGCAAATGATTTACGTAGTTTTGATTATGTAGATGCTTATATCCCTGATGGTAAAGGCGGATTTCATCACCAACGTACGGGTGACCAAGTAGCGCTGTCCGAACGTCCTTATCATTTTTGGGCGACTTTTTTAAAGGTTAATATCCCTTTGAATGATACGCTAGAGTTAATGGTTCGGTTGGAAGGAGCAGATGCTAATTTTTTGCCACATCGTATCCTCTTAACCCACATTGATGAATCTTCCATTTGGCCTGACCAAATTAATAAAGGCTTAAATAATGGAATCATGTTAGGTATTTTAGCCATCCAATGCTTATATTTTTTGTTCTTATTTTTTGTTGAAAAAAATCGACTTCATCTTTATTTATCTATTTTCATTTTAGGAATTTTTATAGCATTAGCATTTAGTCCTGCAAACTATATCACCTTTGCAGCCATCCCCATCTGGAAAGGAATAACCTTACGATTAAATTTTATTAGTTTATTTTTAGTTCTGTTCGGCTTGATAAAGTTTATTCAGGTTTATTTTAATTATCCAAAAACTTCGCGTACCTCCAAGTGGATTATTCCTTTATACTTTTCTATTGTAGCTATTCTTCTTTTCACTCAAATCATAAACCACGAATTATTCAATAAGGGACAAATCGTGTTTTCTCCATTGATTATTTTTGGTGTTTTATTAGCCCTGTTTTTAGTTTTTACTTCAAAGAAACAAGCGCATGTTTCTAAGCGTTTTTTCCTGCTGGCCTTTTTGCCTCTTTTATCCATTGTTGCTTTTTCTTTTATTTTTTACGACATCCTACCCCGATTCCTTAATGCGAATTCTACTTTGTTGAATTATATTAATTTAAATAAACAAGCATTTACCGAAACATCTTTTTATTACTTGGGGCTGTCCATTATCTTTTGCCTAGTAATGCTGGCACTAAGTGCAGGTAAACGAACCAATGCCTTAAAAGCCGAAAAGGAAAAAGCGCTCCAAAAAAATCTAGACGACCAAAAGCATAGGTTAGCAGAACAACAGCGGGTCAATAAGGCTATTAGTCGTTTTGTGCCGAACGAATTTTTAAGTGCTTTAGGCAAATCGGATATTACAGAAATCGGCTTAGGCGATACCGTCGAAAAAGAAGTAACGGTTTTCTTTTCGGATATTCGAGATTACACCTCGCTTTCGGAAAAGCTAAGCCCCCAAGATAATTTCAGATTCGTCAATGCCTACAATGGTCGTATGGGACCGATTATCCAAAACAACCATGGCTTTGTCAATCAGTATCTAGGCGATGGCATTATGGCAATTTTTCCAAACTCTCCTACCGATGCTTTGCGAGCAGCCATTCAAATGCAACTGGTTTTACAACGCTATAATCAACAAAGAAATTCACAAGGTCGAAGTACGATTAAAGTAGGAATGGGATTGCATACTGGTTCGTTAATCATGGGTATTACGGGCGATGAAAACCGAATGGATGCGGCGACCATTTCTGATTCGGTCAACTCTGCTTCCCGTATTGAAAGTCTTTCGAAGTATTATGGGAATTCGATATTATTGAGTGAAGTAACTTTAAAAAAAATAGCTACACCTGATGAATTTCATTTCCGATATTTGGGTAAAGTACAAGTGAAAGGCAAACAAAAACCACTTAAAATTTATGAATGTTTTGATGGAGAGACATCTGATATTTTTGAATTGAAATTAGCGACTCTTCCAACCTTTAACGCAGGTATTCAACATTATTTTAGTCAATCCTTTTCGCAAGCTACTTCAGATTTCGAATTGGTGGTGAAGCAAAATCCAGATGATAAAACTGCTAAATTGTTTTTATATAAAGCCAAGCAATTGGAAGAAATGGGCGTTACCGAAAATTGGACGGGCGTGGAACTGATGACTCAGAAATAAGCCTTACTAAAGTCTAACAAAATCGTTAATTTACATTTTCGAAGAAATAATTTATGCCAAACCAAAATAGAAAACTCGCTGCCATCCTCTTCGCTGACAACGTTGGTTTAACTTCCTTTATGCAAAAGGATGAAGTCAATCAATGAAAATATTTTTTTTTTTTCAAATCAAAAAATCAAAAAAATGAAATCCATAAATATTGCAATCAGTATATGCTTTTTAGCTTTTAATCTTAATGCCCAAAATTTAAAAGTACCTACTCTCAGTCCTTTTTCCGAAATAAAACAAGAGATCGGTTTAACCGAAATCAGTTTATCTTATGCTCGCCCAAGTGCTAAAGGAAGAACAGTAATGGGCGAGCTTGTTCCTTACGGTGAAATATGGCGAACAGGTGCAAATGCTTCTACCAAACTTACAGTTACTGAAGCTGTATCTATCAATGGAAATGATTTACCAGAAGGAACTTATGCACTTTACACCATTCCAAATAAAACGGAATGGACTATTATTATTCATAAAAAAACTGACATGCGAAGTATTGCAGGAGGAAAAGTAAAACCCGAAAATGATGCTTTCCGATTTTCCGTAAAACCAATTTACAATCCTTTGAAAGTAGAAACTTTTACCATTCAAATTACAGATATTTCTACCAAATCTTGCAACGTTCAATTAGCATGGGAACATACTGTTATTAAATTTCCAATTGAGGTAGAAGTGGATGCGAAAATTGATGCTCAGATAGCTACCTTTTTACAAACACCTGAGAAGGCTACTCATCGATTTTACTTTCGAGCAGCTGAATATTATTTGCATAATAAAAAAGACTTATCTCAAGCGATGGAATGGATAGATTTGGCTTTGGTAAAAAGTAAAAATAACTTCCGGTATGGTTTATTAAAATCAAAAATCTATGTTGCTCAAGGAAAATCAAAAATGGCAATCAATACAGTCAAGACAGCAAATGATTGGGCGACTGCTGCCAAGAATTCGAATTACATAAAACAGACAAAAGTATATTTGGAAAGTCTCGAACAAAAAACACTAATGCCTACTATTTCTTCTAACAATAAATATACGAAAGACGTCAAAAGCATAGACAATATTCTTTCAGCGCTATATGGCGTAATCTCTGGTGAGAAAGGAGTGAAAAGAGATTGGGAACGATTCAAATATTTAACTATACCAGAAGCTCGTTTGATTCCAAGTGGAAAAGCTAAAGATGGAAAAGTCGGTTACCGAATTTTGAGTCCTGATGACTATATTAACCTTGCTGGAAAATCCTTGGAAGAAAATGGATTTCATGAAGTGGAAATACATCGAGAAGTTGAAGAATATGGTTCCTTGGTTCATGTATTTAGTACTTATGAGTCTTATCGTTCCAAAAAAGATGAAGCACCTTTTATGAGAGGAATTAATAGTATTCAATTGATGAATGATGGTACTCGTTGGTGGATCATTCAAATATATTGGTTGGGTGAAACGAAGGAATTGCAGTTACCAAAGAAGTATTTACCCAAAGGAGGGAAGTAAAAGATATTTTTAAAACCATTACTTTTGAGTAGTTTGTATTACACTTTTTGCATTAAATCTATATTATTATTTTTCTAAAAAAGAAAATATTGAATCTACCAATATTGAAAAACTATTTGCCAAATTAATCTAAAATCTTTTCATCCGGATTTTGATTTAAACAAAAAGATCCATGAACCTTTCTATAATGATTTTCATTTATTTTACAAAAATTACACATGAAATATTTCCCCATTCTACTTTGTTCTCTTGTTCTTTTTTCAGTTGCCTGTGATCCACCTTTAGAAAAAACTATTGAGAGAAAAGAAGCAACTACTCCAACTAAACAACTTGACAATAAATTCACTTCCTTCGACCAAGTAAAAATCGCTTATACCGATGAAGGCGAAGGTGAGACAATTATCCTTTTGCATGGATTTATTTCTAGTGGGAGTTCTTGGAATCGATCTGCTCTAAAAAAAGATTTATTAGCAAAAGGATTTAGAGTAATCGTCCCAGACTTGAGAGGTAACGGAAAATCAGACCAACCTAATGATCCTAATTCCTACGCCAACGATGCCGAAATAAAAGATTTGAAAAAATTAGCTGATCACTTGAATTTAGAAAAATATATTGCAGTTGGTTACTCTCGAGGTTCAATTGTTTTGGCAAAATTACTCACTCAAGAAACTCGAATCAAAAAAGCAGTCATCGGAGGAATGGGCTTTGATTTTTCTAATCCAAATTGGGATCGAAGGATTATGTTTGCAGAAGCATTTGGTGGAAAAGCACCATTAAATGACATTACAAAAGGAGCTGTTGAATATGCAAAATCAATCGATGCAAATTTGCAAATATTAAGTTGGCTACAAGAGTTCCAACCTGTAACAACCATCGAAGAATTAGAAAAAATAGAAACTAAAATATTAGTGCTTGCTGGTGATGAAGATACTGATAATGGCAGTCCTGCTGATCTTCAAAAATATTTGTCGAATAGCAAACTCGAAATCGTTAAAGGCGATCACAATAATACTTACAAAGCTAAAAACTTCTCTGAAGCAGTCCTAAGTTTTATTTTAGATGAAAAATAATTACGCACTATGAATAGAGTGAATTTTAAAAGCCTTTCGTCGTTAACGAAAGGTTTTTACTTTTACAACAATACATTTACAACCTCAAATATCACTCAAATAAATCCGACGATAAATACCGATCTCCACGATCACAAACAATCGAAACAATTATTCCACTTTCCAATTCATTAGCCAATCGCAATGCAACAGTCGCCGCTCCCCCACTACTCATCCCTGCAAAAATGCCTTCTTCTTTTGCCAATCGTCTAGCAGTATTTTTTGCTTCATCTTGGCTGACTTCCATCACACGATCTACTTTTTGAGGATTAAAAATTTTAGGTAAATATTCTTGTGGCCATTTTCGAATACCTGGAATTTTTGAACCATCAGTAGGTTGTGCTCCAACGATTTGTACATTTGGATTTTGTTCCTTCAGAAAAGTTGAAGTTCCCATAATCGTTCCCGTCGTTCCCATCGCAGAAACGAAATGAGTGACTTCACCATTCGTATCTTTCCAAATTTCAGGACCAGTTGATTTATAATGTGCTTTCCAATTATCATTATTCGCAAATTGATTGAGCATGATAAATCCTTCATTGGCTACTTTAGCTTCGGCATAATCTCTGGCTCCTTCGATGCCTCGATCACCTGAAGTCAACGTAACTTTTGCTCCGTAGGCTCGCATCGTTTGGACACGTTCTTTTGTCGCATTTTCAGACATGACAAGTTCAATATCTAATCCATAAATTCCTGCAATTAATGCCAAAGCAATTCCAGTATTTCCACTCGTCGCTTCGATGAGTTTTGACTCTTTATTAATGTCTCCTCTTTCCAAACCACTTTTAATCATATTTAGTGCAGCTCGATCTTTGACACTACCGCCTGGGTTATGACCTTCGAGTTTGAAAAATAACTTGACGTTTGAATTTTGGTTCATCACTTTGGATTCGACCAATGGAGTATTTCCAATTAAATCTAAAATACTATATGACATTTGAATTGGTTTTAATTTTAATATTTGGAGTATGATAAACTTTCGAATTAGCTGGTACGGAACTCGTGATCCAAGCATTTCCGCCGATGATCGTATTTTCACCAATCACAGTTTCACCACCTAAAATAGTTGCGTTTGCATAAATCGTAACATTATTTTCAATAGTCGGATGTCGCTTAGTCGCATGCAAATGTTTGGCAACAAAAAGTCCCCCAAGAGTAACTCCTTGATAAATTTTCACATTGTCTTTAATGATGGCCGTTTGTCCAATTACAACACCTGTAGCATGATCGATAAAAAATGATTTTCCAACCTGCGCACCTGGATGCAAATCAACCCCTGTTTTATGATGAGCATATTCTGTCATCAATCGAGGCACTAATGGAAAACCTTCTTTGTATAATTCATGTGCCAATCGGTAAACGGCGATCGCATAAAAACCAGGATAAGCCATATAAACTTCTTCGATCAATTGGGTCGCAGGATCACAGTTGATCACCGCTTCTGCATCCAAATTGAGTAGTTCTAAAATCTCTGGCAATTTCCCCAAATACTTATTCCAAACCGCTGAACAAGATTCGCAGTCCTCCCAACAAGCTAATTCCACTAAAAGAGAAAACTCTTTTTCTAAAATATCCAAATTCTCCTCCACAGGAGTATTAATATCAAAAAGAGTATAAAAAAGTTGTTTGGTAAACGCCTCTGTTTTTTCCTTTAATTGAAATTTAAGGTTGGGTTGTTTTTTATGTTGAATTATATTTTTTACGATTTCAGCTTTTTCCATCGGTATTTTTTTATTAAAAAAGTAAAAAGCGATAAACATTAAAGTTCAGGTAATAATAACGGAAACAAATGGTCTTTGTTTGAGAAAATAATCAAAATCATTTTTTCTTAAAATGAAAGTCTTGACAAAGACAAGTAAAAATGAGAAAGCTTAATCAGTTGAAATTAATTTTGATTTATTAATTTTGTCGTTATTAAAATTTGTTTTCCTTTTCTCAAAAAATAAATCACAATAATGGCTGGTATAAATACTTCGGAATTTTGGATCAATCTTCTAAAAAAAGTTACTCGACAACTTTTTAAAAATTTTCTGAAAGATCAAGGCATTCGAACTACTCCGCCTACACATAATCAACATGTCGTTCCTCATCCAGAAGGATGGGCTATCAAAGGCGAAGGCAATGAAAAATACACCGGTATTTTTGACAATCAAAAAGATGCAATCGAACGAGCAAAAGATATCGCTTTCAATTATGAGGCAGATGTAATCATTCATCGAAAAGATGGTACGATTCGAGATCGAGTAACACCTAGATCGTAGTTGTTTTTGAATATCGATTTTAGAAGCTTAACTAACCTTTTTTAAAAATTTCCTCTTCAGATTTATATCACTAAATATATCTGCGAAAATCTGTGGTAAAAAAACAAATTATGAATTTCAAAAACTTATTAGTTTTGCTCTTCATTTCAACCTATTTCACTAACTGCCAATCAGATCCAAATTCTAAAAAAATGCATACGGCCAATTCTCTCTCTTTTTCAAAAATCCCATTTGGAACAACACCTCATGGTGACGTTGACCTTTTTTCCTTGAAAAATAAAAATGGAATGGAAGTTAAGATCACTAATTATGGTGGAATTATTACTTCGATAATTGTTCCTGATAACGATGGAAAAATGGCAGATGTCGTTTTAGGATTTGATAATATAGAACAATATCTAGAACCTCAGCCATACTTTGGAGCAATCATCGGTCGCTACGGAAATCGAATCGCCAATGGAAAATTCAAATTAGATGACAATGAATACACATTAGTCAAAAATAACGGAGAAAATCATTTACATGGTGGAACTAAAGGTTTTGACAAAGTGATTTGGGAGGCAAAAAAAGTCCATTACGAAAATAAAATTGGAGTAGAAATGACTTACACAAGTCCAGACATGGAGGAAGGTTACCCTGGAAACTTGGAAGTCATCGTTCAATATGCCTTGAATAATGACAATCAATTATTCATTGCTTACCAAGCCAACTCAGATAAAAAGACGCTTTGCAATTTGACCAATCATTCTTATTTCAATCTTTCAGGCGAAGGCAATGGGACAATTCTTAATCACGAATTAACGCTGAATGCCAATCAAATAACTCCAACTGACGAAGGCATGATTCCAACAGGTGAATTGCAGTTAGTAAAAGACACTCCCTTCGATTTTATTTATGCAACTCAAATTGGTCAACGAATTGAAGATGACAATCAGCAATTAAAAAATGGCAATGGTTACGATCATAATTTTGTTTTGAACAAAGGAAAAAATGACGAAAGGGCTGCGGCACTTTTTGACCCTGAAAGTGGTCGATTTATGGAAGTGTTTACAACAGAACCTGGTATTCAAATTTATACCGGAAATTTTTTAAATGGTTCTTTGATTGGAAAATCAGGGAAACCATATTTAAAGAGAGGAGCTGTTTGTTTAGAAACGCAACACTTTCCAGATTCACCCAATCAAACTAATTTCCCAAGTACAACATTAGAAGCTAAGAAATTATATTCTTCGTTGACGATTTATAAATTTTCTGTTAGGAAATAGGGAATAACCAATCTCTAAGTTAAGTAAAAATTAAATTTCATCATTCCTTGTCCGATATTCGATATTCATTTTTTACCTTTGCAATCCACCTAACTTTCCCATCTAAGAAAGCATTTATAATCTTTTTTTAAAAAAGATGCTTCA
>CAJQQY010000215.1 GCA_905480595.1 uncultured Saprospiraceae bacterium
AAGTTTTTATTAAAAATCTTTTCTCCAAGCTGTTCGCTTAATCCAAAATTTGGGAACTCCACCCCATAAAAAGAGTACTCAGACTGCCACAATAACCCCGCTACCAGGTCCTAAGATTTTTTGGAAAACTGCACCAGAATAATCACCTAAAACACCTGAGGTATTTTGTGAGGAGTTTTTAGTATTTCCACAAAAGAGAGAGAGTTTTGTAGAAATAGTTTGTTCATCATTTTTTAGATTGATTTGGTTATTAATAATGGTTCTAAAAAAATGAACCTCAAATACAAGAATCACTTGGTGATTTCTATCAATCGCAATGATGATTAACGTCATCAGAGAGAACATAATCGAATTGTAGATTTGACGCGAATAATTATTTATAATTCATCTAAACAAAATCAAAATGAAGAAATTAGCATTCTTAATATTTCTAGCAACATTAGTCTTCACTTGCGGAAATGATGCGAAAGATTCCTCTAAAGATTCAGCCTCAAAACCAGCAGCTACAAAAAAAATCGATGATGGAAAAGGTGTAGGTTCTGTAAGAACCGTAAAATTAAATATTCCCCTTGATGCTAAGATGGTTGCAAGCGGAAAAGCAATCTATGAGATGAAATGTTCAGCTTGTCATAAGTTAACAGACAAACGAGTCGTTGGTCCTGGTTGGAAAGGTCTGACTGAACTTCGTAAACCAGAATGGATTATGAACATGGTCATGAATGTAGAAGAAATGCTAGAAGAAGATCCGACTGCTAAGAACTTATTAAAACAATGTTTAGTTAGAATGCCAAATCAAAAATTGACAGAGCAAAATTCTAGAGATGTTTTAGAATTTATGTTTTCTTTAGATGGTCAAGAAGTTGGCAAATAAAAAACTTACCAGATGCCACGAGTTAATTCGTGGCATCACAATTTCCACAATGCTTTTCATTACACCATAACAATACATTTACAATGCCTAAAAAATGGATAGTAGTTGCCCTACTCAATATGTTGATAGCGGTAAGTATTGGCGCGTTATTGCGATTTGCTTATGTTGAAGAAATAAGTTGGTTGGCTTTTAAAAATTTCTTGCATGCTCACTCTCATGTAGCTATGTTAGGATGGGTTTATTTGGCTTTATTTACCTTTTTAGTAAGTACTTTCTTACCCAAAGATTTTGATTTAAAAAAATACAACATCTTATTTTGGTTAACCCAAATAAGTGTTTTAGGGATGCTAGTTACATTTCCCAAAATGGGTTATGCAAGTTGGTCCATTGCATTTTCAGTAATGCATACGATACTCTCCTATATTTTTGTATTCTTCTTTTTAAGAGATTTACAACAAGTCAAAAAGGAAAATAATGCTGTCGCTAATACATTTACGATTTCAAATTGGATGGTAAATACTAGTTTGTTTTTTATGATTTTCTCCACTTTAGGATTATGGGGCATGGGGCCGATTATGGTAAATGATATGCAGGGAGAAGCTATATATTATATGACAATTCAGTTTTATCTACACTTCCAATTTAATGGTTGGTTTATTTTCGCCATTCTAGCTTTGTTATTTAAGTTTTTGGAAAAACATCATATCTCTATCAATCCTCAGGATGCAAAACGGTTTTTTTTCTTTTTATTCGTTTCATGTTTCCTAACTTATGCTTTGGCTGTTACTTGGGCAAATCCTCTTCCGATTTTGTTTTACATCAATAGTTCAGGAGTAGCCTTACAATTAGTAGCTTTATTTTATTTTATAAAAATAGCCAAAAAAGTTTGGAGGCAATTGCAAAATAAATTGGAGATTACTCCTCGCCTATTATTCTTTTTATCTTTCTTTTCATTTGGATTTAAAATCCTAATTCAATCTGCAGTAATTATTCCTGCGATTGCCGTAGTTGGATATACCATTAGAAATTATGCGATGGGATTCTTGCATTTGATGTTGATTGGGATGGTGACGCTTTTCCTTTTTGGATTTGCAGCTCAGATGAAATTGATTCGACTAGATAACCTTATAGGTAAGATTGGAATACGTGTGTTTATTGTTGGGTTTATTTTGAGTGAGATAGTTTTGTTTTTGCAAGGAACAATGTTTTGGGGAGCAATGGGTTTTATGCCTTATTATTATGAGTTGTTATTTGGAGTATCTGCGATGCTTCCATTGGGGTTATTTTTAATGATTATAGCTCAGTTACAATCTAATAATTCAAAATAATTTCAGTTATATATTGGTGCCTAAGTATCGGACACCTAACTATAATTGCTTCAAACTAACTCCAAAGCAATCCTAAACATATCAGTATAACTTTGTTCTCGATCTTTCGAACTCGAAGCTTCACGAGTTCGAATATTATCACTAGCCGTAAGAATAGAAAGCGCTTTTACATTAAACTTTTTTGCCAACGTAAATAAAATCTGAGACTCCATTTCTACACCTAAGACTCCGTGTTCCTCCCATACATCCCATCGACTTGGATTATTATCATAGAATGTATCTGTACTAAAAATAGAACCTTGGAGGGTTGAAATATTTAATTTTTGAGCCACCTGATAAGCCTTCAATAATAAATCAAAATCAGCAGTCGCGGCATAATTCATTCCGCCAAACTTAAAGACATTCTCACTAGAATCACCTGATGCGCTCATCGTCAAAACTACTTGCCCAACTTTTAAATCTTTTTTTATGGCGCCGAAGGTTCCTACTCTGATCAATTTTTTGACCTTATGATGTTGGATTAATTCATTGATATAAATTGCAGCACTTCCCATGCCCATACCTGTTCCCTGAATCGAAACTTTTTTCCCATTGTAAAATCCTGTATAACCTAACATTCCACGCACTCGATTATAACAATGACTTTCCGTCAACATTTTTTCTGCAAAAAACTTCGCTCGTAATGGATCACCTGGCAATAAAACAGTCTCTGCAATTTCACCTTGCTTCGCTTCTAAATGTATACTCATGTTTGTTTTGTTTTTTATTTCTAAAAGAGACAATTTAGTAAAACTAATCTAGATAAAACTCCTTTTTGATGATATTCGTCACTATTCAAAAACAAAAATCTTGTCATCTTCGTACAATTATTTAAATAAGCATTTTATAATTTTCTAATTAGAAAAATCCATGAATAAAATTTGGAAAAAGAAATCACAGGAAGAAATCAGCGAAATTATTTTTAAAGCCTTAAAGCAAAATGTCAATTATGACAAACAAAATATTTTAGGAGTCCCTGCTTCTTTTTTAGATGAAAAAGTATTTTATCAAGATGCAGCATTTTTAAAAGATGCACCTTTTATTTCAACCTTAGTGCAAAATCCAAATCACATTGGTTGTCATACCTTGGGTCACTCGGAACCTTTTTTTAAAGGTACTCATGAAATCGAAAAGGAGTTAATAGAAATTTGTGCGGTAGATATTTTGGGAGGAGAACCCAACCAACAAGATGGTTATGTTGCTTCTGGAGGAACGGAAGCCAACTTGCAAGCTATTTGGATTTATCGAAATTATTTTACTCAAGAACATTCAGCTCAACTAAATGAAATTTGCATTCTTTGTAGTGAAGATACTCACTATTCTATGGACAAGGCAAAGAATGTTTTGGTTGTTGATCTTTATAAAGTTCCGGTAGAAAATGATACTCGGAAAATCAAAAAAGAATCAATAAAAAACACGATTCAAACCGCTATCCAAGCAGGTAAAAAATACTTCATTGTGGTCTGTAATATGATGACTACGATGTTTGGATCTGTAGATGATATTGATACTTACGTAAATGAATTAAATCAATTCCCTTGCGAATATAAAATTCATGTGGATGGTGCTTACGGTGGATTTTATTTCCCATTTACAGACAATTACAGCGCGCTCTCCTTCCAAAATACAAACATTAGTTCCTTTACCCTTGATGCACACAAAATGGCTCAAGCACCTTATGGTACAGGGATTTTCTTAATTCGAAAAGGACTTATTCATCATACCAATACTAAACAAGCTAGCTATGTGGAAGGAGAAGATTTTACATTAATCGGAAGTCGTTCAGGAGCAAATGCCGTGGCAGTTTGGATGATTTTAGTGAAGAATGGATACTTTGGTTGGCAAGAGAAAATTTATATTTTACAAAAAAGAGCTAAGTGGATCTGTGAACAGTTAGAAGCATTAAAAATAAAATTTTACCGACATCCTCAATCAAATATTATCACGATTAAAAGTGAATTCATTCATAACGATGTAGCTATCGAATTTGGTTTAGTACCTGATAATCATGCTAACCCTAACTGGTTCAAAATTGTCATTATGGAACATGTGACTATCGAAAAGCTCATGTCTTTATTGGAAAAAATAAAAATTAATATTCCAAAAGAAATAGAAAATGAAGTTATTTAAACTTCTATTTGGTGTTCTTCGTCAATGACTAAATCGGTGGTCTCTTCCAAAAATTGATGAAGCGTCACCATTTGGTCATGACCTAATCTTTGTCCAATAAAGGCTACTAAGAAAAGTGTGAGAAAAGTCAAAATTAAAAATGGAACAAGCCAAAGTATCAAACCAGGTTTCCCCAAAAACAAGTTGGATAAACCTATGATAGAAATGATTACAGTTGCAAAGGCAATTACAAAATAGATAAACATAAACATCGTCCAAACTGCTTCTCTTGGACCATAAACTCCACGAATTAAACTTCCCTTGCCTGCCTCTTCTAAGGTGAGTGATAATTGGGGAGACCAGTAATGTTGATCCTCTTTATGGATTAATAATTTACCATAACCAGACATATGTACCCACCCTTTACAGGAAGCATCTTCTTGATCCAAACCAGTTTGAATCTTCTCTACTAACTCTTCTAAAGTGAATGAAGTGGCCACCTGAAAGCGTGGACGAACTTTATAAGCTGGTAAATGTTCCTCTATATTTTGATTCATTCGATTTTGGTATTTAATAACCAGATATCCATTTATGATGGTTGGAAGGTTATAATTTTCGAAAATTAAAAATACTATTTATCTGGTAGAAGTAAAACTTCCTGATACAGCGCGGTGTCTTGAAAGGTAAGGAAATCCCATATTTTAGAAGTTGACTTTTATCAATAATTATAATGACTTTTATCATGTAAATCCCCCAATTTATTTTTACGGATTTTAAGTAGCTGTTTTTTCAGAAAAGAGCAAAACCTTATTTCTCTTTTGACAAAAATCATTCTTCCTTATTAATAAAAATCACCTCTTCCATCTTCTCCTTTATTTACCTTTCCAACAAAAAAAGTGATATTTTTAATTATACTTATTATCCTTTTAGTTTTAATAACGATACTCTTACTGACACCAATTCGGTTCAAGATAGATTCTAATAAGAATATTTATTTAGCCGAATGGAAACATTTAATTTCCGCAAAAGTATTGTTACAAAATGATGAGCCTATCGTTCAGGTGAAATCATTCTTTTGGAAAAAAGAAATTAATCTTTTAAAAATCAAACCCAGCCCAAGCAAAAAGACTCAGAAAAAAAAGAAAGTATCCAAACAAAATAAATCCAAATTCAATTTTAGAAACAAGATAAAACCGCTTTTAAAATCCTTTCAGGTCAGAAAGTTTTTTATCAATATTGACACTAATGATTATGTTTGGAATGCCTATCTATTTCCTGTTTTTCATTTTCTAAAAAACGAAAAGAGGCAACTGCATATCAATTTCCAAGGAAATGTAGAAGTATTGTTAGATATCCAAAATAGGCCTATTAGAATTTTATGGGTTCTAATTTTTTAACCTTAAAATCAT
>CAJQQY010000216.1 GCA_905480595.1 uncultured Saprospiraceae bacterium
ATAATAATTGATATTGCCAAGCATAAGCGTTAATCCATTGAGTTGCTGCAAATGTCAAAATCGCAGAAACCAGGAAAGTAATCCCTAAATGTGTAAAGTACTTTTTTGAAACAGCACCCCAGTTTGATTCTTTAAATCTAAAAAATTGTGATGCTCCAGAAAGTAAACCAATAAAAACACCAATCCATAATTGATATTTATTGTGATGCTCTACAGGGTCTTGAATTACATATCCTTCAAAAGCAGGATTAAATAATTCAGCAATTTTATTATAAACAGGAAGTGAGGTTGAAGCTGTAATCAAGCAAGCAGAAAACAATAAAACCAATGATCCAATAAACATCCAAAATTCTTTAGAAGCTAAAGCTTCTTCTTTTTCAATACTCGGAATAGATTTTTGTTTTGTGAAAAAGATGACGAGAGGGACGATAAAAAAGAAAGCAGTAAAAACTAATAATTGTCTTTCCAATCCCATTTCTGTAAATGCATGAACAGATGTTTCTCCTAAAACTCCACTTCGAGTCAAAAAGGTAGAATACAAAATGAAAAAGAAAGTCATGATATAAAACAAGTAAGTACTTCTAATCGAATGCCCCGTTGATCGAGCTACAAGGTGAGTATGAATTCCTGCAATGAGTAAAATCCAAGGGACTAAAGATGCATTTTCTACTGGATCCCATGCCCAATATCCTCCAAATGTTAATGCCTCGTAGGCCCAAGCGCCTCCCATCAAAATTCCAGTTCCTAAAATTGCTCCTGAAAATAATACCCATGGAAAAGATACTTTCAACATCTCCTTATGTTTTCCATTCCATAAACCTGCAATAGCATAACAAAAAGGAATCGTCGTCGAAGCAAATCCTAAAAATAGAGTTGGTGGGTGAATCGTCATCCAGTAATTTTGCAGCAAAGGATTCAATCCATTTCCACTCAAAAGTTCTACATAATCAGCTTTCGCAAAAAGAGGAATATCCATGGTATCTCTCAGCAGCATCAACGGATTGGCTCCAATTTTTGTCTCAAAAATATAAACTCCCAAAACCATTGAGCCAATAAAGAATTGTACCAAAGACAACATCGACATAACTGGAGCTTCCCAGTTTTTAGCCACACGAATTAAGATAAATCCGAGGACTACATGCCAAAACATCCATAGCAAAAAACTCCCTTCTTGCCCTTCCCAAAATGCAGAAAGAATGTATTTCATTTCCAAATCATCGCTTACGTGAAGTTGTGCATATTGGTATTCATACATTCGAAAATACATCACATAAAAGATACAAGCGATGGTGGTGAAAATGCTCAAGCCATGAACGATATAGCCGATTCTACCCATTTTGATCCAACCAGAAGCTTCGGCTGACTCTTTCTTTTGTTCAGCAAAATAATAGGCAATAGCTGCTAGGAAACTTGCAACAAAGGATAGGATTATAGTCATTCGACCTATTTGGCCTGGCAATAAATGTTCACCAATGTATTGGATTTCTTCCATTTCTATTTTTAAATTTTGGAGGGAATTTATTTTTCGTTATCGGTTAACCGTCAAAAATTATCCTTTCTCATTTTTCAAATAAACTTCTTCATCTTTATATTTCGAAGGACATTTTAGCAAAATCTCAGAAGCGATAAATTCGTCGTCTTGCATTTTCCCTGTCAGAACAATTTGTTCAGACAATTCAAAATCCTGAGGTTTACCTTGATTCAAAATTACCTTACGTTCTTCTTTATTATCATCGACCATATAGAATGAGAAATAATTTGGATCTACCAATTCATCATAAACAATTTCTTTGTCTTTGACCAAATGTCCAACTACTTTTACTTTACCTTCAGTCGCTCGAGCATCATCAAAATTAGAGTAAGTTGCCACTTCACCACCAGCTGTGATGATAAGGTAAATAGCAATTCCAATCATAACCATTCCGATAAGATGTATCTTTTTCATAATCAATGGGTTTTATAAGATAAATTTGATTCTATGAATCTTTAATTTTGGCAAAGATAAGATGTGTTCTCGTGGTAATATTCTTTTTTATGTAAAATTTCGAATGATTTTGAACTTAATTCCAGGTAATTGGGGGTGTTTGAGTCGAAATGATTTCACCATTGCTTTTTGTAAAATCGATTTTAAAAATATGAGGAACACCTAATTCCTCAGGTGGAGTTATCGATTTTAATTGAAATCTTGCACCTTCCCAATTTAACCAGTCAGTTGTGGCTATTTCAAAATCAGTTAAAAGTGTTTTCCATACCTGATTATTTTGATAATCTAGTTCGATTATATAAAAATTCGAATCTAACGAAGATCCTGAAGGGAGACTCCCACTCATGGTTTGGTCAGAAGTAACCTTAATTTGAGAAAGTGGAAATTTTAATCCATTTTCACCAGGACCAATACAACTACAAGCTGTGGCAGTATTAATCAGCCCTAAATTCCAACAAGGATTTTCTACCTGAGCAAGATAAGAAATAGAGTCGAACGACAGATTAATTTCTAATTGGTCAAATTCGGAAAGAGATGTGCTATTGACATCTTGAGTGAATTTCTGAAAGTCAAAATATGCTAAAACGTTATCAGGGCAATTACAATTCACGCATCCATCAATGACCAAAAGGAACAAGTAAATTGAAAGGACAGAAAGAATTTTGGTGGTTTTTTTCATGATGAGTAAAGCTGCTTGTGATTAAAATTTAAATCGGAATCCAGTTTCAATTCCAATATTATATAAATGTTCTTCCAACTCAATATCTGAAAAGGTTTGAGTAAAATGGTATCTAAAAATGGGTTGAAAATAAAACGATAAATCAAGATTATAATTATAATCAAACCCTACTGCAACAAATGCAGAATGGTGTAATAGTCGCTCGTTCCTAAAATCATCAATGTCAAAATTCAAGTTGATCAAAAATCCAACTCCTAATTCTGAAAAGGGGCGGATTTTTTTCGAGCCATAATAATATCTTAAAGCTATAGGAATTTCGAGGAATTTATGAATAGTTGAAACACTATCAATGTCAGATTTATATCCAGTTTTTAAATATCTAATTCCAGTTTTTAACGCTACATTTTCTTCATATAATTTTCCGAGGTATAGATTAAAATTTAGCCCATATCGAGTTCCCCATCTTTGTTCATCTTTTAAATTTCGAGTTTGTAGGATTAGAAAATTATCAGACTGAATAGTTCGGTAGGATTGTTCAAAAGAAAAAACAGGATCAATTGACATTTGGATTTGACCAAATGCAAAGAAGGAAAAAAATGATAAAAATAGAATGAGTTTTAATTGCATGCTTTTATAAATGAAAGATGGAAAGGTTAATCCTAAGGTGACTTCAATTCGAATGTCAGGGATCCGATACCAAAGCCCCCCAAATTAAACTAATTTTTCAGAAAAAAACTCATTCACTTTTCGGTTTTAACAAGGCAACTACTCTCATAGTCACTAACAAAATAATAGGCAAAGAGGCTGAGTGAAATTCTTGAGGCAAAATCTTCCAAAGTAAAAGTAACAATATATTTACAACCAAGGTGAACCATAAATATTTTTTCCAAAAGCCTTTTAAATTATTACGTAAAATATTGATAGCCAATAAGATATGAAAAGGATTCATCCAAAGCATATTTAGGTTTTTATGGCAAACTTCATGATCTGTCCCCATCCACATAAACACAAAAAGGGCACCTGACAAACCTAAAACAAGAAATAAGACAAAGTCTATGACTTTTATAAATATTTTGTTTTTTACAAAAAATAAAAACCCAGTTAGGCCACATAAAACCCAAAAAAGAAGCATCGGAGTAATCCTAAAACCTGCAATACTTGCTGGTTTTTTTTGAGGAACAATTATAGTGTTTTGCTGAACTAAAGGAACTGAATTTCGGAGTGTTCCAAAAGTGAAATTATTAGAAAGTAGATCAGGCAAATAAGTTTCGCCTTTAAAATCTGCAATTTCATCAGCTGGCATTCCTAAGATTAAATCCATTCCAAAATCCGCCCAAGGACTTTTTGGATAAGTACTTCCATCAATATAATAATCTAATTGTTTTCGATAACTGATGTATTTTTTTTCAGGGATTTTGTAGGAGAGATTTTGCTCTAACGTATCCTTTATCACATCAAAAACTCTACTGGAGCAGTTGTCATAAAAAAAGTCATATTGGTAATATGCATTTTCAGGTTTAGCATTATTAAGTAAATAATCAAAAACTTGTTGTTTCTCAGGTGAATTAAAATTAAAGACTTGTTCAATCACTCGTCGGTTCTCTACTTTATATTGATACTCAAATCTGCGATATTGATCTACTCCTAATTTGTATAATAATTTTCCACGGACAAACTTCACTACAAAATTAGGCGTATCAAAATCAAAAATTCCATAGTTGAAAACCAAATCTATTCCTTGAGAAGGATCCTTTACCCGAACCGCAGTATGTCCAAATAATTCATAAATAGCTTCACCAGGTGAGCAAGTCAACAGACTGATAGTTGCATTTGAACTTAAATTTCTGGATTGGGCAGAAATACTTCCACAAAAAATAATTAGGATTAATGGGAGGAGAAGTTTTTTCATATTATTAAGGCAACTTAAATTAATAAATTGGTTGTTTTAGGCTAGTCATTTTTTCTTCTAGGAAATCTATAAAATTCTTGCATAGCTTTTGCTACCGGAGTATTTTTTAGTTTTTTAGAAGGAAAGAAGGCAGCATAAAATGACTAATTTATTATTTTAAGTTGCCTTAAACCTGTATTTTTGAATTATGAGTGATAACAAGCAGCAAATTACAAATAATACCATAGTTAGTCTTACCAATGCAGCCATTTTTCAACAACAAAATATGGTGTTGGATGAAGTGAACTTGAAAGTTGATCGGGGCGAGTTTTGCTATTTGATTGGAAAAACGGGAAGCGGTAAGTCTAGTTTGCTAAAAACATTATATGGTGATTTGGTTTTTAAAAATGGAACTGGTGAAGTAGCAGGTTTTGATTTACGTAAATTAAATCGGAAATCGATTCCATTACTTAGAAGGAAATTGGGAATTGTTTTTCAAGATTTTAATTTATTGGAAGATAGAACGGTGGGGGATAACTTGGATTTTGTATTGAAAGCGACAGGCTGGAAAGATGCTGGCAAGCGAAAAAATCGAATTAATGATATTCTAACTGATGTAGGCTTATTCCATAAAAGTTTTAAAATGCCTCACGAAATTTCAGGAGGGGAACAACAACGAGTTGTCATTGCTAGAGCATTATTGAATTCGCCTGAATTGATTTTAGCAGATGAACCTACTGGAAATTTAGATCCTGAAACGAGTGATGAAATTTTATTTTTGCTTCGAGATATTGCTCGGAATAATAATACGGCAGTTATTTTTGCGACACACGATTATCGGATCTTGGAAAAATTTCAAGGACGAATTATTCGATGTCAAAAAGGAAAAGTGTTAGACGAAGAGAATTTCGTTTTCTAGGAAAAAAATAACAAACTATAAATATTAGACCTTCCAGATTCTTAAAATCTGGAAGGTCTTTTTTTTGATATTGGATTTACAAAACTGACTATTGAAAAAATGAAAAAAACGCATGATAAATTTTTAACATTAATTTAATTGACTTTGTGGGAAATAAATATCAACTTAAAAGTGTTACTATTTTATATTGTGTCGTTATGACAAAAAAAGCTATTAAAAAAATCTAAAACTATTAAGCTAAAAAGTTGAAAATCAAACTTCAATTCTGTTGATTTTTTTCTTGGAAGTTACTAATCAAAACAAAATATATCGAAAAAAAATTACCATTCTTTATTTTTCCAATTAATGTAGTCTATTGCTAGATATTTCTTTTAGCATAATTTTCTTAAATGAATTTCATCTTAGTGAAGTAATTATAACAATATAATTACAAGTCACCTGTGCATGGTTTTTTTATGAAAATTTAAATTTAATGCAGTGGTATTAATTTTTTTAGCATATAATAAATAAAAGCTGAACTGGAAACTCCCTTTTTAAAATAGACAGATTTCTTTTATTTTTCTATTTAGATTTTAGGAGGTTTAAAAAATCTAATTATTTGCATTTTTGAAACAATATATCGTTATTTTATTTATTTTAAAATATTATTAAAATTATAGCACGTGTAAGTATTGTTGGTGAAATATAATTTTAACACTTTGTTTTAATAAAAAGTCATATTAGATTACTTTTTATTGAAAATAAAAGCAGTTATTTGCGCCCGGTTTAAGAAAATGACAACTAGTTTTCTTTTTTTCAAAAAAAAAAATGGACATAGGGGCAAATCAATTTTCATGTGTCTTAGAAATAGATAACCTATTTAAAAATAATTTTTTCATTCAAATTTTTTACACAAAAGCTAGATTACTAAAACTATTACCTAACTTATTTAAAATCAAATCACCATGAAAAACCTATTCGTAATTTTAATGTTATCAGCCAGTTTTATGGCAACTGCTCAAATCAATTCATTCTCAGTAAGTGTAGATGGAAGTATTCTTTTTTCAGAATATGCAATGAGTCGTTCAGGGAATGCAGGTACAACTGTAGGCGTTCGATTAGAACTTCCTTTCGAACTTCCAGTTGGTCAATTGGCAATTAGTACAGGATTGGAAATGTCAAATTATGGAAAGCAATATAATTATAATGACATGCGAACTGTCGGAGGAGAGGATCCAGGATTTCCAGTAATCGATGTAACTCGATTTGACTATAAATATGTGGCAATCCCTGTGAGATTGAAATATACTTGGAGAATGGTTTATGCTCAAGTTGGAGTGAAAGCTGAGAGATTTCAGAAGCAAGATTTAGTTGCTGAAGGAACAATGTCTGATCCAGCTTATTTGAATAAACCATTGTTGGAAGTTGACGATATAAGAGAGAAAAACGTTTCTACAGAGTTTGCCTTAGGAGTTAATGTTCAAATGCCAAACCGTCCAAACTTTGGAATTTACTTTGAACCAAACGTAAATTATATGACTAAATCAATTTTCAAAAATTCAACTTTGGAGAATAATCAACTTTCTTATGGATTGAAAATTGGATTAAAGTATAACTTCAAAAATTTAAAGAAGAGTTAATAAAACGTACTTACGAAAGTAGTTTTATGATAAGTACCCTTATAGAAACAACACACCTTATTTTTGTATTACAACATCCTTAAAAACCAGATCCTCGATTGTCTTTTGACTTTCGGGGATTTTTATTTACCATAGATTTCGCAGACTTTCACGGATTAATGTATTGTATTTTACAATAAGAAATTGGTGAAAGTCTGCGAAATTTATGGTGAATAAATGTTATTTCATCAACTCCAATGCTTTGTCCACTTCCAAAACTGGAAATTTACACACCTTATTTTGACAAACATAAATCCGAGTTTCCCCTTCAATTAATTTGTCTGTCAACAATTTTAAATTTCCTTCAGAATTACCTCCAAGAATCAAAGCATGAGGTAAATAATTTTGCATCAACTCTTTCGAAAGAGCTTTTGAATTATCACCCATCACCGCTACTTCGTAAGGAGGATTGACCACGGTCCAATACAAATTGCACCAATTGGAATAAAAGTTTGGTTGAGGAGTCTCGACAATATTTTCCGCCATATTATGAAGCATTTGTTTACTTAGGTCAACCCATTCAGGTTGGTAAAGAATAGTTCCTAATTGGTATAGATTCCTTGCCATTACTGAGTTTGAGCCTGGAATTACATTATCTGCAAGTTCTTTTTTTCGAGCAATCAAGGCAGGATCTAAATCAGAAGTGTAATGGAACATCCCAGTTGATTCATCATAAAAATGAGCCTGAACATACTTAGTTAAATCGCTTGCATGATTCAACCATTGTTCATCAAAGCTCACTTGATATAAATGAACAAATGCATCAATCAATATAGCATAGTCATCAAGGAATGCATTGATGACAGATTGTCCATCCTTGAAATTTCGATTTAATCTATGATCTTCTTTGATCGAATTTTTTACTAAAAAATTAGCATTATTAAGTGCAGCTTGTAGATATTTTTCATCTCCAAAAGCTCGATATGCATCAGTATATCCTTTGAGCATCAAAGCATTCCATGATGTCAAAATTTTATCATCTAAACCTGGACGAACTCTTTTATCTCTTGCACTTATTAAAATGCTTTTAGCATCATCAATTTTCTTATTTAACTCTTCTGTGGTTAATTTAAATTTCTTGGCTACTTTTTCATTTGAAGATTTTCGATGGAGAATGTTATTTTTATGTTCCCAATTTCCAGATCTTTTTACTTCGTAAAATTCATTAAAGACTTTTGCCAAATCAACTCCAAGGAGAGAATCAATCTCTGATTTTTTCCAAACATAAAATTTCCCTTCTTCGCCTTCACTATCAGCATCCAAAGAAGAATAGAAACCTCCATT
Source organism: uncultured Saprospiraceae bacterium (assembly GCA_905480595.1). Classification (GTDB taxonomy): domain Bacteria; phylum Bacteroidota; class Bacteroidia; order Chitinophagales; family Saprospiraceae; genus CAJQQY01. Next base: position 8,413 of record CAJQQY010000216.1, read on the forward strand.
CTCATGAGTCATTTCTCTTTTCACATATTCCAAAGTTTCTTCGACTACCTTTTTGTATAATGGATTTTTAGTCAATTGATATGCTTCTGAATATAAACTTACTAATTGTCCATTATCATAAAGCATTTTTTCAAAGTGGGGAGCAAACCATTCATCGTCAGTTGAATATCTAGCAAAACCACCCCCCAAGTGATCGTAAATTCCACCATTGGCCATATTGTCCAAAGTAGTGGTTACTGCTTCAAGTGTTTTAGCATCTTTTGAAAAATGATAATAGTTGAGAAGGAATTCATAATTATTTGGCATTGGAAACTTAGGAGAACCTTGACGACCACCTTTTTTGAAATCAATATTATCTAAAAAGTTGATAGCTATTCCATCAAGTTTTGTGGAATTAAAATCTTGATTACTATCATTTAAAACAATATCATCTTGCTGTCTGATTCCTTCCTGTAACTGTTTGGCGTAACCTTCAAGTTCCTCTGGTTTCTCTTTTTTTATTTTTATAAAATTATCTAAAACACCTAACCATTCTTTTTTCGGGAAATAAGTTCCTGCCCAAACTGGACGACCATCTGGCAAAGCAAAAGCATTCAATGGCCAACCACAACCACGCCCACTTGCCAGATGACAAGCGGTCATATAAACATCATCAATGTCTGGTCGTTCTTCTCGGTCTACTTTGATACAAATAAAATTTTCATTCATTATTTTACTCACTAGAGTGTCCTCAAAAGATTCATGTTCCATTACATGACACCAATGACAAGCTGCGTAACCAACACTAACGATAATCATTTTGTCTTCGGCCTTTGCCTTTGCTAAAGCTTCCTCTCCCCAAGGATACCAATTTACAGGATTGTGAGCATGCTGTAATAAGTAGGGACTACTCTCATTAATCAATTCATTGGTGTACTTATGGTCTCCATCTTTTGCTGGATTTCCGTTTTGAGAAGATTTGCAAGAGGCAAATGCTAATAGGGCAAAGCAAATTAAATATTTATACATACTGAGTTTTTTATAAAGGAATTTTTTTTGCAAAAATAGAAAGGTTTATGGATTGTTGAACGTTTTTTTTTCAAATGGTTTCGGATAAATGTAATCATCTGATAATGAAAGTATTAAGTGATGATTAATTTTTAGGAATGATCAAAAATGGATACAATTCTTTTTGCGAGTTTTTCAAATATTAATTAGGTCAGAAAATAAAATTTCAAGAAAAATGAACTTTTTATTTATAATGATTTGTTGTTGAGGTGACAATACCAAATTATTATAAATGTAATAGGTTTATAGCCTAATTAAAAACCTTATATTTAATATGCCGTAAAACAAATAAAAAGTAATATCATGAAATGGCGAAGATTAAACGGAAATAAAATTGAACTGCCAATTAAAGATGCAGTTGAAAAAACAATTATTAAAGAAATGGAAGCAGGATACAAATTAAAAGTTTGTATCGGAACGGACTCTCAGGTCAGAGGTAACGTAGTGGAATTTGCAACGGTGATTGTTTTTTTGAGAGAAAAAAAAGGTGGATTTATGTTTATCCATACCTATAAAAAAGAGCAAACAATGAGTATTCGCGAACGGATGATTTTGGAAGTAGCCAAGTCTGTAGAGGTAGCTTATAGTCTGTGTGATTTGTTAGATAAATACCATGTAGGACTGGAAGTTCATGCGGATATTAATACTGACCCACATTTCCAATCAAATGTTGCCCTTAAGGAAGCGATGGGTTATATCCTAGGAATGGGATTTGAATTCAAAGCAAAACCTGAAGCATTTGCAAGTTCATCTTGTGCGGATAAAGTAGTTTAGAATTTAAAAATTCGGAAGAAAATATAAAGTTGTGTTGCAGTTGATCTGTAGCATGACTTTTTTTGTCCCAGAAAAACATTAAACATTCCTGTTATTTGTATATTAGGCTTTATTTTACCTCAAAAAACGAAAACAAAATGAAATTAAAAAAGAAAAAAGTAATAGTCACAACCGATGACTATGGTGTTTATCCTTCTCTTAATGCAGCAATTATCGACGCCGTAAATGCTAGTAAAGTTAATTCCATAGCAGCCTTACCTAATTATGATGGAATGACTATAAAAAGAAAAAAGAAGTATAAAACCTCTGCTGAAAATGCTAAAATACTATTGGATAAAACCAATGGAAAAGGTGAAATAGGGTGCCATCTAACTTTGACTTCTGGTCGACCTATAACTGCGGCTAAATCAATGATAGATTCGGATGGGTACTTTCGAGGGATTTATGAATTTAAGCGATCCATAAAACGAAAAGAGTTAAGAGAGGAATTGAATGCGCAGGTAAAAGTTTTTACTGAAGCGAATATTCCAGTTACCCATTTAAGTTGTCACCATAATGTATTGACTTTTTTTCCAGAATTATATGAAGAGTATTTGAAAGTATGTAAAGATTACAAATTGGCCATTCGTTCGGCAAATAGTCATCCTAAAAAATCCATGAATAAATTCCTCAGTTTTCTAAAAATAAAACTGATGGATGACATGAAAAGAAGAGATCGAAAAGAGATAAAAAGATTTGCCAAAAAGGCCCCTAAAGAATTTTTTGAAAGTAATATAAAAGGAAAATTCAAAACGACAAGTTTCCATGATAGTGGTCATTATGGACCAATTCCAGGAGCTCCTATTCGGAATACTAAGAAAAATATCCAAAATTGGATTGGAAAAAAACATGTAGTTTTAAATAAGTCTCTGAAAAAATTATCGGAATCAGATAGTGCAGATTCAATGGAGTTTATTTTACATATCTCTAAAGACAAACTTAAATCTCCCAACAAATATAAGGATATTGATTACCCAGGGATTGATCCAAAATATTTTGATAGTCGATATTTAGAATATAAATCAATTATGAATTTTGATTTTTTACAGTTTCCAAATATTGAATTGGGGAGTTGGAAAGATTTGAAAAAATAGGATTATAAAAAAATGTAAGTTGATTGTTATATCTTTAAAACAATCAACTTACATGCTTAATTTATTCTTTGCTTAAAATTCCTCGGATATTCCAATTGACATTTACGTTTGCTCCAGTACTTGGGTTGGTTGAAAGATCTCGATAAGTTTTCCATTCAGTTTCACCTTCTCCCAACATCCAATCTCCATTAGTCCTAGCAGGGCCTTCATCACAGCCAATACTTCTAATTTCAGAATTATGAACCAATCTAACTACAATCCACAAATCTTCATTTTTAATTTCAACAGGAGTTGATAAGGTATGTGAATTCCATGAGTTAGCGGAGACTTGATTGATTACATTACTTGAATAAACAAGCGCCCCTGGCGAACTAGATGTTCCTTCTCCATAAATTAATATTTCACAATCAACAGGCTTATCTTGAATATAAAAATCAATTTCATCTAAAGTTCTTCCTACGTAATTATCGACAACGTTGCTTGGAAATCTTTGCCCAGCATCAAATGTTCCAGCAGGTAAGATAGGAGAAGAAAAATTATCTCCATCATATCTTAACTCAATGGTTGGTTCGTCTTTTTTGCAAGACAAAAAGAGAAATGTGCAGCTTAAAAAAATTAAAAAAATATTCTTCATAAAAAATGATTTTAGGTTAAATGATTTATGAAACTCAAGTTAAATCTTATAGCGTGAAAATTCCATATTAAAATTACTTTTAACCTAATTTTAATAGACTAGCTGTTTATTAAAAACTAAATTCAACTGTTTCGTTTTTTCTTAGTTTTTTTTCTAACAATACTTTTCCATCATTATTTTCTATTAATATTTTTGTTAGATCTTTTTCTTTGAAAATTTTAATATTAAAATCTTCCCCAAAAGCTTTGATTCTATTCAGTTCCATAAAATCCCAATCCTTCGGCAACCGTGGTGTACATTTAAAACTCTTCAAACCAGTCGGAACTATTCCAAACATTCCTTCGGTAAAAACGCGACAATACAATGCACTCTCCGCAGAGAGGTGAGCCATGTTTCCTTCTGGAAATGCTTCAACAACATAAGGCACTCTTTTTCCCAATAATCTTTCTTCGGAAAATTCATTTAATTTTTCCAATGAAACTTCCGTTGCACCTGCAAAGAAAGTACCTCGCAAAGCATACAAAGTTCCACGATCCCAAAAGATTTTTGAGATAGTTTCGTTATCACTATTTTTTTCAACATGCACTCCATTTGTTGACCAAAGTTTTTCAAATAAAGCTTTAACTGTTTCATCCTTTCGTTCAAATATTCCAACTACCAATGGCAGGCAAATCCAATGACGTAGAAATTTGTGCTCTTTGTAGTATTTGTAAGTATCGAGCCCTTCGACTTTGGCTCCAAAATATTTCTCAATAGCTTGATTCAAGTTTGAAGTTTGTTGGCCATATTTTTTGATTAATGACTTTTCTTTTCCAAGCGATTTTGCCAAATCTCTGGACATCAATAATGCACCATAGTACAAAGATGAAGTGGATAAATTTGCTGTCCCAGTTTCGATTCGCCCTTCCATTTCATCAGATTCAGATTTCACGACACCTTCTTCGTTCAGTTGGCGATGGCCATATTCTAAACACCATTCGATTAGCGGCCAAAGTTCTCCTGCAATTTTTTCATCACCATTAGCCAATGCAAAATGACTTGCTCCATAGGCAATCATCGCCGCGTCTCCTCGATCCAAAAGGAAAGGGGGAACTTCTCCTTCAATTTCAAAAGCGTATCTAATTTTTTCGAATTCAGGATTGATCTCCTTTGCAAATGCTCGATAAGTATTCATCGCGGATTCATTTCCAATATCATAACCTAAATACGGAAAAAATGGGTTAACATATTCTGCTTGATCGTTCGCCCAAATTCCAACATAATATCTACCTCCTCCAGGTGAATGAATCAATCCTAATTTGGATTCAAAAATACTTTCGGAGGCTCTGATTTTTGAAAATTCAAAAAGTTGATTGAGTACTGGATTCGGAGTATTTAACTGAAGTGAATTTTTTAGTTCATTGAGTAATGCCTTTCTCTGGATTAAATTTTTTTCAAAATGCTTAGCAGAGGGAGTTTGTTCTTCGCCAATGATCGCATTAAACTCCACAGAAAACTCAGTTGTTTTCCCTGGGTTTAAAACTGAAGTTCCAGGGATATTTTGAATCTGGCTAATGACATAAATATCCTCTTTAGTGTAGCCTGCTGTTTGAGAATTTTTTGAAGCGAAGCTAAACTTGATCGGCTTTTCAGAAGTATTGGTTAAGTAGAATTTTTCAATGAATAATCTTTGGTCAGTAGACGGAAATAATTCTCGTTTTAATGCCAATCCTGATTTTGAAGGTAAATGTTGAAAAGTCAGAATTCCATCTATTTTTACAAAATCAATTGGACCTGGAACAAATTGTCGATCTCCTGCAATGATCGTTGGGAATGTTTCATCTCCAAAAGTTTGTTTTGCATAAGCTCGATAAACAAACCAATTCGGATCGGTTTCTTTGATGATCGGATGGATTTGAGGAAAGAAAATTTGGCGACTTAATTTTAAGTTTTTAGCGGTGTCAATTTCATACGAAATAATTCCTGCCACCCGAGTTCCTGCCATTTCGAGGTTGTCTTTGTGAGGCAAGTTTTGATCATTTTCTAAATTCCAAATGATGGAATTGTTTTCCCAAATTTCCCAATGATTGCTGTAAATGTCATTTTGAGAAAAAGCATTTAGAAAGGTGAATAGGATAAAAAGAGTCAAGCAATTTTTAAAAAAGGAAATTTTGGTCATTTTGATTTTTTATATTTGCATTTTTTTAATAAAACAAAATAGAAATTTATTTTTTCTAAAAAGGTAAAAAACCAATGGCAAAAAGACCAAGCGCTAAAAATTTTGGAGCATATATTGATCGAACGATA
>CAJQQY010000217.1 GCA_905480595.1 uncultured Saprospiraceae bacterium
ATTCTAGATTCTTAAAACGGGAGGAGGATATAAATAATTAGGGCGTGAATTATGCTTAATTCGCTTCTGCTAAGATATGAACTTTGTTTTAGATACTAAAACAAAATAATTAGATAAAGTTTTTGAGATATATTCCTAAGACGACAAAAGCCTGATAATCTTACGATTACCAGGCTTTCTTTGTAGCGGAGGCAGGACTTGAACCTACGACCTTCGGGTTATGAGCCCGACGAGCTACCAACTGCTCCACTCCGCGATATTACCATTCAATAACGACTGACAAGCTTTCCTATTCATTAATAGACGACCGCTCTGCGATATTGGATTGCAAAAGTAAAGTCTTTTTTGAATTAAACAAACAATTTCCTACTTATTTCTAAAGTTAATTTTAAAAAAATTAATTTTGCACCACATTAGGAAATTCTTCCTTCACCATACAGCATGTTTTTATATGAAAAAAATACCTTTTTCTCCTCCCAAAATGGACAAAGCAATTGTCGATGAAGTCGTGGCAACTTTGAATTCAGGTTGGATTACTACTGGTCCTCGAACAAAAGCACTCGAAAAAGAGGTAGAAAAATTAGCTCAAGTTCCTCGCGTCCTTTGCGTGAATTCTTGTACAGGCGGTTTGGAATTGATGATGAGATGGTTGGGAATTCAAGCAGGAGATGAGGTGATCGTTCCAGCTTTCACCTATTGCGCAACTGCGAATGTCGTTTTGCATTGTGGTGCAACTCCAGTTATGGTTGATGTCAAGTCTGATGATTTCACGATTGACATTGAGGCTGTAAAAAATGCCATTACGCCAAAAACCAAAGCAATCGTTCCTGTCGATTTGGGAGGAATGCCGGTTGATTATTCTCAGCTTTTAAGTTTAGTTAAATCTGATAAAATCAAGAATCAATTTCAGCCTCGAACTGATATTCAAAAACAGTTAAATCGAATCGCAGTCATCACCGATGCCGCTCATTCTATCGGAGCAAGTTATCTCGGTCAACCTGCTGCGAAGCAAGCTGACGTAACTGTCTTTTCTTTTCATGCAGTTAAAAATTTAACGACTGCTGAAGGTGGAGCGATTTGCTTAAACTTACCTGACACTTTTGACGCAGATGAAATTTATACAAAACTTAATACCAAAACGGTTCATGGTCAATCCAAAGATGCTTTGGCTAAATTTGGAAAAAACTCTTGGGAATATGATGTAGTCGAGGCTGGATATAAATTCAACATGCCTGATGTTTTAGCCGCTATTGGTTTGGTGGAAATCAAAAGATACCAAGAGGAGACCTTGACGAAACGTAAAGTAATTTTTGATCTTTACACTCAACTTTTATCGAAGTATGATTGGGCGGAATTACCGATTTATGAAACGGAAGAAAAGGTCTCTTCTTACCATTTATATTTATTGCGAATAAAAAACATTTCGTTGGAGCAGCGCAATGCTATCATCAATCGTATTTTCGATGCTGGCGTTTCTGTGAATGTTCACTATAAACCGTTGCCTGAGTTAACACTCTATAAATCAATGGGGTATAAATCAGAAAACTATCCTGTTTCTCTTGACACTTTTCAGCGAGTAATTACTTTGCCAGTATTTTATGATTTGGAAAAGGAACAAGTGGAACGAGTCGTTGAGGTGATTGTGGAAGCAGTAGAACATTATTTATAACAATAAAATCTCTTCTTCTTTGAAAAGAACCTTTGACATATTATTTTCTGTAAGTGTATTGTTATTACTCTCTCCAATTTTGTTCATCATTAGTATTTCGATTATTTTAGAATCGCGTGGTGGAATGTTTTTTTCTCAAACAAGGATTGGTAAGAATGAACAACCTTTTCAAATTTTAAAGTTCAGAACTATGTTTTTGGACTCTGAGAAAAAAGGTCAAATTACTGTTGGAGATCGAGACCCAAGAATTACACGAGTTGGTTTCTTTTTGAGAAATTATAAACTGGATGAGTTGCCACAATTTTGGAATGTGCTGATTGGAGAAATGAGTATTGTTGGACCACGACCTGAAGTACCTTATTATGTAAATTTTTATGATAAAAACCAAAGGCAAGTTTTCAAGGTAAAACCAGGAATTACAGATTACGCCTCGCTAAAATATTTCGATGAGAATGTATTGTTGGGAAAAAGCGAAGATCCAGAAAGAACTTATATTGATGAAATCATGCCTCAAAAGTTAGCACTCAATTTGGAGTATGTTCAATCTCATAGTTTTCTTAATGACTTAAAAATTATTGGAAAAACAGCTTTAAGAATATTAAAAAAATAAAATGCAGCAAATTTCTCGTTGGGGAATATTAATTATTGACATTGGAATCATCGTCTTCTCGATGGTGCTTGCGCACTTATTGCGCTTCAATTTCAATATGCCAACGACTGATGATTATGATAATTTGTTTTATGGAACACCTGTGATGATAGCAGTTCGAATCTGTAGTTTTTTTATTTTTAAAACCTATGCCGGCATAATTCTACATACTAGTATTGAAGATGCTCAAAGAATATTTTGGGCAGTTTTGAGTGGAAGTATTTTTATGGCAACGTTGGGAAATTTAGGTTTTTACTATTCGACAGGACATTTTGCGCTCCCCTACTCTATTTTAATTATTGATTTTTTGGTTTCTATTTTTATGCTCACCGCTTATCGAGCGTTGGTCAAGATTCTTTATATCGAATTTAGAAATGGAAAAAAAGATAAAAAATTCGTAGCAGTTTACGGAGCAGGAGAAACTGGAATCACGACCAAAACTGCATTGGAAAGAGACATGGGAAATAAATTTTCCGTCAATGCATTTTTCGATAACAATACTAATTATCGAAAAAAACGATTACTAGGTGTTCCAATTTATCCAGCCAAATTTTTAGAAAGATACCTCTTGGCGAATCAACCGCAACTTTTAGTCATTGCTGATAACAAGATATCTACAGAAAAAAAACAAAACATTATTGAACTCTGCTTAAAGTACAATGTTAAAGTTCGAAATGTTCCTCCAGTCGATAAATGGATCAATGGGGAACTCAGTTTACATCAGATCAAAGAGATCAAAATCGACGACCTTTTAGAGCGTGACCCCATCCAATTAGATTTGGAAAACATCGAAAACCAACTCAAGAATAAAACGATTTTAATTACAGGAGCAGCAGGTTCTATCGGGAGTGAAATTGCTCGACAAGTCCTGCGTTTTCATCCAAAACTTTTAGTGCTTTTGGATCAAGCTGAAACACCTCTTTACCAAATCGATATCGAACTTAACAATACATTCCCGCATCTAAAACATGAAGTAGTTATAGCCGATATTCGAAATCAGGAACGGATGTACAATGTTTTTAAATCCTTCCGACCTGACATCGTTTATCATGCTGCAGCTTACAAACATGTTCCAATGATGGAGGACAATCCATCAGAAGCAATTCTCACAAATGTAGGTGGGACGAGCATTACAGCTAATTTAGCCACAGAATTCCAAGTAGAAAAATTTGTTTTCGTCAGCACAGACAAAGCAGTCAACCCAACTAACATCATGGGCGCTAGCAAACGTATGGCTGAAATATATGTGCAATCGTTAAACAAAATTCAAAGTCATAACGCTAATACATTTACTAAATTTATCACTACTCGTTTTGGAAATGTTTTAGGTAGTAATGGTTCAGTCATTCCTTTGTTTAAAAAACAAATTGCATCAGGAGGACCAATCACCGTGACACACCCTAAAATGACTCGATATTTTATGACAATTCCAGAGGCGTGTCAATTAGTTCTGGAAGCGGGATGCATGGGAAAAGGTGGAGAGATTTATGTTTTCGACATGGGGAAATCTATCAAAATTTTTGACCTCGCGAAACGAATGGTTCGACTTTCAGGATTGGAATTAGGAAAGGATATTCAAATCTCTTTTACGGGATTACGACCTGGAGAAAAATTGTACGAAGAGTTACTCAACCCAGCCGAAACTAGTTTACCGACTCATCATCAAAAAATAATGATCGCTACCGTTCGTGAATATGATTTTGAACAAATAAAAACTGTCGTTAACGAACTCACTCATCTTTTTGGTCAACAAAACAACAACGACCTCGTCAAAATTTTAAAAAAATACATTCCTGAGTATAAAAGTAACAACTCGATTTTTGAGGAATTAGATAATTGAATTATCACTTCGTTTCCTCAATCACATTCCTTATACTCTTCGCCACTTCCATAAATGCTTCATCAATATTTTCCCATTGAGAGATTGCTGTCAAATGTCCACTTTCATTTTTAGGCACCATCTCCAAATCAGAAAAATCAAGACCCGTAAAATCGAAAGGACGCAAATAAATCGGAATGACTCGCTTTACTCGTTCGCTCAAATTATTTTTCAACTCCATCGCCAATGGAATTTCTTTTTCCCAAATGTAACTCGACGCAATAAAATCTGCGCTCACCAAAAATAAAATAATATCAGAATTCCGAAGATTATTTTTTATTGATTCATCCCATTCATCTCCAGCCTGAATAGCTTTATCACTCCATGTTTCGATTTTTTCCAAACGCTTTAATGGAGCAAGATGAACAGCCAATTGATTCATGATCTCTGTGTCTTTGTGCGAGTACGAAAAGAAAACTTTCAATGGTCTTTGAGGTTGGTCATCCAGCAAAAGTTCAAAGTCATGAATGCGCAATCTTTTAGTTTTAGCTAATGTTCCATCAGCTAAACTATTTGAAATAGAAGGAATAAAAACAGATTTTCTTCGATTTGCATTACAGAGATTAAGGTAGTTGACAAAGTCTTCTCCATTGGTGGAAACCTCCATTTTTTTCAACCAACGAGGAGCATCTTCTGTTTCATATCGACTCGTCCAATTATTTGCTCGATGATGGATATCTGAAAAAATGATTTTACTTTTTAGGTTTTTCTTTTCATTTAGAGAAAATTCCAACCCTGCATCTTCTCTATGAATCTTTGCCAAATCTTTCTCATCTAATATTTCTGCAATTATATGAAAAACCTCTTTTTGAATATCTCTTGCCGCAGCTGAAGGTTGTGCTCCAATGAGAAAAATTCCATGTTCGTTATCCATCGATTGATCCTCAACCGTATCTGATGCTTGCGAAGGCATGATACCTTTAAACATCACTTTGGTTCCTTTTTTCTCAAAAAGAATTCCTTGCTTCCAATAATATTTAGCATCCACATTTTTGGACATTCCATAAAAGAAAATCATTCGTTGCAACACTTTTCTAAAAAAGTACAAAGGCAATCTAACGTAATATGCTTTCTGCTGTAAACCATTGGCAGCTATCGCATAGAGGTCTTCCACAGGATGAGTTTCAGGCAAATATTGCGGGGCAACAAAAGTGTCTGGCTCATCTATTTTCTCAAAAACAATTTCCATTTCTTTCATCAATGCTAAAACCGTTTCTTCATCTAATCCTTTTTTTGCATGAATGTCTTTTTTAGAAAAAACGCCATTTCTAGCTCTTACTGTTTCATTTAATATTTTATAAATTCCAGCCGTCACCCAAATCGGATCTAGATAAACTGTATCATTTAAAATCTCATCATTTCCAAAATAAATGACCAAGCCAGAATTGTGCAACCACCTCGGCATCGTATAAGTTTCATTTTCTGTCAACTCAGGTTCTATTTCCAAACATGCTTTTTCGAAGTCTTTAATATTTATACTTTTCCCTACTTTTAGATATTTGGAAAATGGGTTTTTGGAATTCTTCCTTTTCGCTTTTGAAACTTCCACCACAGCATCTCTGATTTTTAACCAAGCGATTGATCGCTTTTGCTCTGCCTTTCTTTTTAAAATTTCATCAAAGCAATCTGATAAGTCATTGCAAAAAGTGTCGAAGCTCCATTTATATTTTGAGGTACCTATCTTAGCAGCTTCATGCAAACTAATATGATGATCGCCAAAGATATTGTATTCATCAATCCAAGTAGTTGAAATTCTTTGCCGTTGGTCTTTATCCACTTTATTTTGCACAATCAAAATTGGGCTATCAGGTGCAAAATGACGAATATTATCTAACCAATACTTATAGTGATAATGTTGCAAATCTTCACTCTCCTCTTCTCTAACTTCCGTCGAAATAATATCATTTTTATTCGTATCAGTTTCCCATAACAATATATATACGGCATAATTACTCAGAAACAATCGGAACGTTCCATGATAATATTCTTGCCCTCCGAAGTCCCAAATATTAGCTGCGACTTTATCTTTTAACGATTTAAAAGCTGGTGAAACTTTTCCTTTTGGCAGCCATCGATTGAGTCGAATACCGTGAGTGGTTTCTCTTTTTTTATCGAGTTTCCCAGTTTCAAAAAACTTACTGAGTTGAGTTTTTCCTGCACCACTGTTGCCGACGAAGATGAGTTTTACGTCGTCGATCTCTGGAGTAGTTTTTTCTTGACCTTGCTTATCAAAGAGTTCTTCGAAATTTTTATTCCCATCTAAAATATCTCTTGTTTGTAAATCAAGATTATCTGGAATGTTACTAGATGGAATTTCTACGTTTGGTTGGATTTCTATTTTTTGTTGAATATTAGAAGTTATATCTCGAGTTCTTCCTTCAAAGAAGGCTCGAATTTGTTTGATATCATTTGTTTGCCAGACTTCTGGAGGACAGTCCTTTATTGGATTATTTTCTAAGGATAACAATTCTATTTTTTGTAAAGATATCAATGGTTTGATATCTTTAATAAAATTTCCAATCAACGCAAGAGTAGATAAATTTTCTAAATTACCTAAAGGGCTAATATCTTTAATTTGATTGAGCGTAAGTTCAAGATATTCAAGTCTTTTCAAATCTTTTAAAGTATCTAAATTTGATATCTTATTCTTAAGAAAAGAGAGATGACGTAAATCTTTGAGCTCTTTAAGAGCTGAAATATCTGAAATATCGTTAAGACTCAAAGCTAAATAGTTTATTTTTGGTAAAAAGCTAAGAATAGAAATATTGGAAATTTGGTTAGATGTGAGATTAAGGATTTCTATTTTTTTCAAATTTTGAAGAGGCGAAATGTCCGAAATATTATTATCAAGTAACTCTACGATCTTTAAATTTTTCAATTTTTGGAGAGGTGAGATATCTGAAATATCGTTTACACTCAAATCAAGTTCCTCTAACTTATTCAAACTAGATATTACACTTATATCGGAAATTGGCCAAGGGCCATGATCAGGGCTTCCACCTATATTAAGTCTTTTCAAGTTCTTTAAAAATGATAACTCTTTAGGAATTTTATCTAAAAAATTAGGTTCTCGGATTAATTGAGAATTTCTTTTAGGTATTTTTTTTGACTTTGCCCGTTTTGCAGGATCCTCAAAATCATTCATTAAATTTAATTCCTCCAACCAATCCATCTCAAAAACCTCTCTTGGAATTTTTCTCAATCCACAATCACTAAGAATTAACTTCCCAGTTTGCTCCTTCATTTCCCTTTCTATAATTTCCATTGCCATCCGAGGCGTTTGTCTTTCTACATTCATAATCCAATATTGATTTTTTGAAATGGAAATATAACGAAAAAATATATCTCTAAACCATTTCTATCTGATAAAAACTAGACATCTATTTTCGTCGCCTATTTCTCTAACTTCAATTCTCTCCCTTTTTATTTTTCCCAAAAAAATACCTTTGATTTTATTTTCAATCAAAAAACAACTCATGAAAAAAATTCAACTTTTCGTTTTCCTCCTCATTTGTACTTTCCAAGTTCAAAGTCAAACCCTAACCCAAATCGAATCTGTAGAATATGATGCTTCACAAAACAGATTTTTCATTTCCAATGGAAGTAATATTATCGCTCGTGCCAGCAATGGCGATTTAAGTTTTTTTGGGTCAGAAGGAGCGACACATGGAATGGAGGTTTTGGGAAATCATTTATTTGTAATTGATGGATCGACCATTCGAGGATTCGAACTAGATACTGAAAATGAAGTCATGACTTTAAATATTTCAGGAGCTAGCTTTTTAAATGGTTTGACCAACGATGGGGTTGCAACACTTTATGCAACTGATTTCTCTGGAAAAAAAATATACAAAATTGACGTTTCTGATTTAACCAATCCAACTTATGAAATCATTGTAAATAGTACTGGTTCCACACCCAACGGAATCGTTTTCGATGGGACAAATAATCGTTTGATTTTTGTCAACTGGGGAAATAATGCTCCGATCAAAGCAGTTGATCTTTCTGATAATTCAGTCAGCACGATTGTCACGACTAGTGTTGGAAATATCGATGGTATCGACGAAGACAATGATGGCAATTACTATATCGCTTATTGGAATCCAAGTAAAATTGCCAAGTATGACAATGCTTTTGCGAATCCTCCTGAAGTAATTTCTACTCCATTTTTAAATAACCCAGCTGATATTTGTTACGCCAAAGAGATTGACACTTTAGCTATTCCACATTATCCAAGTGGAATTGACCAAGTAACTTTTGTTGGTTTTGAGACTGATACCATTTCTTCGATTTATGATATTTATTCCAATGATTTTGAGTTAGAAGTTTTTCCAAATCCAGTTACTGAAAATTCAGTAGTTCGATTCTCATTGGAGAAAAAAACACCATTACAATTATCTATTTTAAACCAAGAAGGGAAATTAGTAAAAACACTTCTGCAAGGAGAACAAATGAAAGGGGAGCATACGGTTTCATTTGCAGGCATGAAAATTCCTGCTGGAATTTATTGGCTTTCATTGGAAGGAATTAATATTAAAAAAACAATTCCAATTCAAGTCAACTAACCTTTCATTGTCTTGTTCAAAAGATATAAACATTGCCCAAAAACTATTACTTTTGCGGCACTAAACCATTTTAACCATTTATAATTAATAAAAAAAACATGAAAGAAGTTTATATCGTATCAGCAGTAAGAACTCCGATGGGAAGTTTTGGAGGCGCATTATCTAGTTTTTCTGCCGTTCAGTTAGGATCATTTGCCATCGAAGGTGCTTTAAAAAGAGCAAAGGTGAGTCCATCAAAAGTTCAAGAAGTTTTGATGGGAAATGTTGTTTCCGCTGGACTTGGTCAAGCACCAGCTCGGCAAGCAGCTTTGGGAGCTGGCATCGGCAATAATGTGCCATGTACCACTATCAATAAAGTTTGCTCATCAGGAATGAAATCTATCATGATTGGCGCTGCAAATATTATGATTGGTCAAGCTGACATCATCGTTGCAGGAGGAATGGAAAGCATGAGTAATATTCCTTTTTATGCACCAAAAATGCGTTGGGGAAATAAATTTGGAAATGCACACTTCATCGATGGACTAGTTCAAGATGGCTTGCAAGATGCTTATGGAAAAATGCCAATGGGTGTTTGTGCAGATGCAACTGCTGAAAAATATGGCTTCACTCGAGAGCAACAAGATGCTTTTGCTATTCAATCTTATGAGCGAGCAAGTGCAGCAACTGACGATGGATCTTTCGCAGATGAAATCGTTCCAGTAACTGTTCCTCAAAGAAGAGGCGATGCAATTATCGTTTCAAAAGATGAAGAATACACAAAAGTAAAATTCGAAAAAATTCCTGCTCTTCGTGCAGCTTTCACCAAAGATGGAACTGTAACTGCAGCAAATGCATCAACAATTAATGATGGCGCATCAGCAGTAGTTTTAGCAAGCGCAGAAGCGGTAAAAAAATATAAATTGAAACCTGTTGCAAAAATCCTTTCTTTTGCAGATGCTGCTCACGAGCCAGAATGGTTTACAACAGCTCCTCCAAAAGCTGCTAAAAAAGCAATGAAATTAGCAGGTATCAAAAAATCAGATATTGATTATTACGAAGTGAATGAAGCATTCGCAGCAGTAACTATGGCATTCAATAAAGAGATGAGATTGAAAGAAAACAAAGTAAATGTTTTTGGTGGTGCGGTTTCTTTGGGTCACCCTCTTGGAGCTTCAGGAGCACGAATTTTGACAACCTTAAATAATGTTTTACATCAGAAAGATGCAAGCGTTGGTTTGGCAGCAATTTGTAATGGTGGCGGTGGTGCTTCATCAATGATCATTGAGCGAATTAAGTAATTTAATACTTAAATAATAAAGGTTTACAACCCGGATTTTCTGATAAAGAAAATTCGGGTTTTCTTTTATCTTCTTAGTTTTCATTTGGATGAAAAAACAAGGATAAAAATTCTATTTCCACAAATACGACTTTACAAAAATATTAAAATATAACCTCTTGAAGATCAGTCACTTAAATTCATTTTAAAAATTTATTATTCATTCCGTTTCAAGTTTTTCACTTCAAAAAATTGTATCTTAGTCGTCCACCAAAACAAGTGAATTATGACTAAAACAAATCACCTTAGCAAAGGACATTTAGCCTTAATTTTTGGAGTCCCACTTTTAATGATTTTAGGAATTACTTATCTCACTTTTATTCCTTTTTTTGCTTCGCAAAACCTTTCCTACGCGATTACTTTAGATTTAATTCTTACAGTTCCGATTGTGTATTTTTTACTCATACGGAAAACAGAAATTCCAAAAGGAACGGCTGTTACTTTTCTAATTTTAGGTGTAGTGATCGCTTCCTACATTATTCCAAAAGAGCACCAAACGATTATTAGTTTTGCTAAGCAATTTTTAATACCTGTCATTGAGCTTTCCATTTTCACTTTGGTCGTTTTTAAAATTCGAAAAATGTATAAAAGTTTCCAAGGTGCAAAAGAGAATGCTCCTGATTTTATGGAAACTCTTCGAATTGCAGTTGCAGAAATTTTACCTAAAAAAGTAGTGGAGCCTTTCGTTATGGAAATCGCAATGATCTACTATTGCTTTTTTACATGGACAAAACCAATATTCCCCAACAATGCTTTTTCGTACCATAAAAGAAGTGATCTTGCTTTAATTTTTGGAGTCTTTATTGGATTAATTTTAGTAGAAACCTTTGCTTTTCATATTTTAGTAGAACGATGGAGTCCCGTTGTTGCATGGATTGGAACAAGTTTGAGTTTATATTCTATGATTCAAATTATTGGCATTATCAAGTCTGCTTCTCGTAGACCAATCATTTTAAAAAATGAAAAAGTAATTCTACGATTTGGGATGATGTCAGAAACTAAAGTTACTTACGATGACATTGAACGAGTGGAATTAAGTCAAAGAACAATTAGCAATAATCCTTTAGCTAAAAAATTAGGTACAGAACTCACCTCTCATAATGTTGTGATTTATTTAAAAAAAGAAAATACCTTACATGGTCTTTTTGGAATAAAAAACAACTTCAATATTCTTTCTCTTTTTGTGGATAATCAAAAAAGATTTAAAGAAGAAATTGACCAACGGATTTCACCTGAAATAAAAGAATAAACAATGTCTAA
This sequence comes from uncultured Saprospiraceae bacterium, assembly GCA_905480595.1. Lineage (GTDB taxonomy): Bacteria > Bacteroidota > Bacteroidia > Chitinophagales > Saprospiraceae > CAJQQY01. The sequence continues at coordinate 11,341 of CAJQQY010000217.1, forward strand.
AATGTCATTTCCAAAAGGAATCACAAATTTGATTTCTATCATTTGTTATTCCTTTTTTTTGACCATCATTAATACTTCTTGTTCTGCTCAGACTACTTCGCAAAAAGTAGTTGAAATTGATGCTCAAGAAGTTACTTATCGCAATCAAAAATTCGATGTCGTAAAAATTGACTTGCGAAAAACACCTGTTCAGTTTTTTTGGAAAAATAAAAACGGGAAACTCATTCGGAGTTTAGAAAACTTGAAAAAAGAAAGTGAAAGTGATGGCAAGGAATTACTCTTTGGAATGAATGCAGGTATGTACCAACTAAATCGAAACCCACAAGGACTTTATATCGAAAATGGAAAAACGGTTAAATCGTTGGATACGTTGCAAGATGGTTACGGCAATTTTTATCTCCAACCTAATGGCGTTTTTTATTTAAAAAATGATTCGACAGGAGTTTTACCTAGTACTCTTTTTTCCAAAAAAAATATACAACCGACCTGGGCAACACAATCGGGGCCAATGCTTTTGATTAATGAAAAAGTACATCCCATTTTTAAAGAAGGTTCTACAAATTTGAATATTCGAAATGGCGTAGGTGTTATTTCCAAACATGAAATCGTATTTGTGATTTCACATAAAGAAGTTAACCTCTTTGATTTTGCAATGCTTTTTAAAGAAGAATTGAATTGTAAAAATGCGTTGTATCTCGATGGCTTTGTTTCGAGGGCTTATATCCCACAGTTGAATCGAAAAGATTTAGATGGAAATTTTGGGGTTATGATTGGCATTTTTAAAACTCCTTAAAGTTTGATATTGAAAAAAGAATGAGGCTTAGAATTAACTAATCCTCATCCCTTTAAAATTTAGCGTGTGCTCCAATTTCTATTTCTTAATAATTTTTCCTGTCGCAACAATCGTCCCTTCATCCTCAATTATGAAAAAATAAATATTACTTTCTAATCCATTTTTAGTAATCGTAAAAGAATTATTTTCAGAATCTAACTCTTTAACTAGCTGGCCATTAATGTTGTAAAGTTTCAATCGACCTCTAGTCAACATTTTTCCTTTAACTTCTATCGTCGCACTTTCCATAAATGGATTTGGAAATACTTTGCAGATTACTCCATCCTTTTTACTTGACTCAGGCAGTTGATCGATGCTAACCATCAGTAACTCTTCCCCTAGCGTATGTTGAGTTTGATTAGTGATAACGGGAGCATTGAAGTCAAAATAAATAGCAGCTTGATTATTTATAATAGTACCTATTGGAAGCTCATTTTTAGGAGATATTTTGAATTTCACAAATCCATTTGATTCAATCAAATTAACATTACTATCTGGCAACATTATATTTTCGAAATTGAAAACTAATGTTTTATCATCCATAATACTAAACTGATATGGGTGACTAGACACACCTGCTCGTAAAGTTGATAGATCCAATTCTTCACTAAGCTCATCCTTAATCACTACTTGAAAAGCGGTATCTGTTCCTGTATTTTGAAACCTAATTAGATATTCTATTTCTTGATTTACACCAATAATATTTTCGGGTCCATGACCTAGTGGGAATCCAGTTTTATCATTAGGATCAAAGGAACCAATGTTTTGTCTACAATCAATATCGATGTATGGATTACCATCATTCTGATCAAAAATATTGATAAAACCAAACGTGAATAAATTACTTGATGCTCCACAATTTTCAACACTTACACTTGGCATATTTACTCCTGGATGGTTAGGTTCTTGTTGAGCTTCCAATCTAAAAGTACTTCCATTCGTTGGAATAGATATTACTTCCACTTGATTAATATCGAGTTCAAAATCACCTTGAAATAATACCACATCGTCTTCTACAATAATATAATTCAACCCAGGTTGAGTAGGAGCACTTCCTACATTTTCCAAAAGAAATTGAATAGAATCACCTATGCATATTGCATTAATCTCAACACTTGCACCTGACCAGTTTTGAGTAGGAATGCAAATAGAATCAGGATAAATATGTGCTTCAATACAATGAGTTGCTCCGATAGGAATTGAATCGCAATTGGTTGAATCTCCAAGGTTAAAGTAAATTTCAAAGTTATTACAATCACCTATGGCTAAATCATTTAAAGAAAAAGTAAGCGTATCTCCAGACTGAGCAGGAGCACCTGAAAGAGAACTACCTGTGTATTCCATATAAGGATCTAACACAATATCAATCGAAACATCTTCTGCCAATTCTGTCCCGATATTACAATATTGAACATTATATGTATTCTCCACACATCTCCTTAATGCATTCGTTCCAATCGAAACATCTAGTACTGGACAATCAACCAACGGAAGTGCAAAAATATTTTGGAAAATAGTATCACCCGCATTTTGAATATTTACTGTTAGCGTGGAATCGCATAATCCCCAGTAAGTAGAATACGGAATGGGAGTTAACTCATACTCTCCTGTGTCTAATAAAAATTCATATTCACCATTTGCATTAGTCGTTGTAATATAATCGTCATCTCCTTTCGAAGCTTTTATCAACCAATTCATTAATTGTTGTTCGCCATTATCTAGAGCACAATTTTCATTTTCATCTAAAACCACCGCTCCTTTTATTAGATTTTTATAACTATATCCTAGACTATCGATAGCTACTATATATCCATCAAAGTTGGTTGCTGGCAAATTATTATTTGCAACCAAATAATACCTATTGGAACTTTCTACAATAAAGTTTTGGAAAAACTCATCATCGCTTTGTCCAAATTTCCGAAACCAAATCTCATTTCCAGATTGGTCTATTTTCAATAATCCTAAATCATTGTAGGTAAAAAGATCACTCGTAATTCCTGCCAATAAAATATTTCCATCAGGTAGTTCAATTACCATTGGATGATTCGAGGTATAATAATTTAGATTAAATTGCGGATAAGTTTGAGTATTAATTAGATTCCCATTTCCATCTACTTTTAATAACTCAAAAGAATAAGTACTAGTCGCTGGATTCCACCTCTGCGCAGTAATTAGTAAATCATTAGAAACTGTTCCTGTAATATTATTGAAATATAAATTAGCTCCAGAGGTAGAATCATCTATCCATAAAATATTTCCAAGTCCATCTAACCTCCCAACTTCTTTCGTCCCTTGTATTATAATATCATTGTTCTCTGCTAATAATATTTTACTCATTGAGGCAATTTCATTTGAGGTAAAAGTCTGCTCCCAAATAACATTATTTGAAGGATCTACTTTTTGAATATAATTCCCTCCTGAAGTATATCCTAAAACTAAGACATCTCCATTTCCAGCATCTGCGATAGATCTAATTCGTTGATCAGGATACTCGACATTCCACATCAAATCTCCATCTTGACTATATTTTCTAAAAGTTTGTAGATAAGGTAAACCAGCATCAAAAGTTGTTACCAATAAAAAACTAGTGTCTTCTTCTGACTGCAACATATTTGAATGCCATCCTCCACCAAAGTTTGAATTAAAAAACGTTTCCTCATTCTCCCATACAATGTTACCAGAGGTATCAACTTTCGTAATTCGAGAAATAATTGAGTCAAGCAAATTAAAAGTCGTAGCTACAATCACTCCTCCATCATTAGATTGATCTGACACTTGAATAGATTCATCAAGACTTTTTTCCCACCCTTGTGCTGAAGTGAATGTTAGGGAAAAAAAGGACACAACTAGCAGTAATATTATCTTTTTCATATTTGTTTAATTTTCCTAAAAAACTGAATTGAAACGCGTGTTATAGTTTTTTATAGTTTGAATATTAATTATGATTCAAAAGTCGGAAGTAATGTTTGCTATTTCAACAACATTATTTTACATTTATCGAATCTTACCAAATATAAAATACTGATTATCAGTAATTTGCATTTATTTTTACCGAATTTTTTATATCATAAAAATGGAAAAAAGTAATTTAGTTTACACATTAAAGAGATTTACTGCTAAAGATTGGCGAGCTGTAAAAAAGTTTGTGAAATCTCCATACTTCAATTCTAGAAAAGATGTGATTTTATTATTCGAATTTTTAGAAAAAAAGTACAAACGAATAGAGTATAAAAAACTTGACAAAGTAGCGATTTTCAAAGCCATATATAAAGATGAGAAATTTGATGAAAAAAAACTACGACACTTGATGTCCTACCTTTCCGTTTTAATAAAAAAATATTTTTCCGTTGAACATTTCCAATCTCAAACAATCATACAACAAAAGTTTTTGTGTGAAAATTTAGAACAAAGAGGTTTAAAAAAAATCCTCCAAAAAGAATTAAAAAACGCTTTAGAATTTGTCGAAAAACAAAAACAAAAAGATGCAGATCATTATTTATTCATGTACGAAATCTCATCCATGGTTTCTAATTTTTCCATAGAAGGAACTCGAAAAAAAAAGAAGGATTTTCAATCATTAGAAAAAAATATAAGTCTTGCTTTTGTTATCAATTTTTTAAAGTTGGGATGTGAAATGCAATCCCACCAAACCTTAACTAAGGAAAATTATGATTTAAAGTTATTTCCAAGAATTCTAAATCTATTAAAAGAAGGACAATTTCTAGATACGCCAATAGTCGAACTTTATTTCAATTGTTATATGGCTAATGATTATTTAGAACACGAAAATATTCCGTATTCTGAAAAGCATTTTTTCAATTTTAAAAAATCACTAGAAAAAAACTGGTCAACTATCACCTCTGTAGAAGTTTGGGAAATATGCATGATCGCTATTAACTATTGTATTAAGAGGCTCAACTCTGGGAACAAATCTTTTATTCGGGAAGCATTTGAACTATACAGATTTGGGCTCGAAAATAAATTTATTTTTAGAGAAGATATTTTATCTACTTATTCTTATAAAAATATTTCAAGACTTGGAATTGCTCTGAACGAAAATATTTGGGTGGAAGTTTTTCTAAAAGAAAACAAAAAATTCTTACCTCCAAGGGAAAGAAAAAATACTTGGAGGTATAATTTAGCCTACTTCTATTTTCAACAAAATAATTATTCAGCCGCAATGCGATTATTATTACAAGTTGAATTTAGCGATACACTTAACAACTTGGATGCTAGACGAATATTACTAAAATGTTATTTTGAACTAAAAGAATATGATGCGTTAGATTCTCTCTTCAATAGTTTTTCCAGGTATATATATCGACAAAAAGAAATTGGTTACCACAAAGAAAATTATTTGAATTTAATTCGAATTGTTAAAAAGATCATCTACCTCCCGGCTTCAGAAAAGAAAAATATACATCACATAAAAGAAGAAGTGAATCAAATGAATAATTTGGTAGAACGGGAATGGCTTTTATCAAAAATTAATGAATTGATTAATCAAGTATAACTATCATGTATATCTTTTTCATTTAAACATCTGATCTAATTATGAAGACACATAAATAGGTCTAAACTAAACATTAGGAAAAGTTAACTGTTAAGCGTTCAGCATTAATCACTAAAATGCTTATTTTTGCCGCTTCAAAAAAAAATCTTCAATTTTCACATAAATTTTCACAATGAAAGTAACGGAATATTTTGAGAAGGCGAACGGAGAAACACTCATCTCATTCGAAGTTTTACCGCCACTAAAAGGAGGAAGTATGAAAGCCATTTTTGATGTTTTGGATCCTTTGATGGAATTCAAACCACCATTTATTGATGTGACTTACCATCGAGAAGACTTTATTTATAAGCAACGTGAAAGTGGTTATTATGAAAAAGCTGCCATCCGAAAACGTCCAGGAACAGTTGGAATTTGTGCAGCCATTATGCATAGATATGGAGTAGATGCTGTGCCTCATTTGTTGTGTGGTGGATTCACGAAAGAGGATACTGAAAATGCATTGATTGATTTGAATTTTTTAAATATTAATAATGTATTGGCATTGCGAGGAGATGCTCGAAAATTTGACGGAAAATTTATTGGAGAACCTGATGGCCATCATTATGCCTTAGGTTTGATTAAACAAATCAATGATATCAACAATGGAAAATACCTCGATAAAAATATCGAGAATGGAGTTCCAACTGATTTTTGCATAGGCATAGCGGGTTATCCTGAAAAGCATTTTGAATCACCAAACCTAGCAACAGATTTAGCATTTACCAAAGCGAAAGTAGACGCGGGAGCAGATTATATTGTAACTCAAATGTTTTTTGACAATGAAAAATATTTTGAATATGTGGATGCTTGTCGTGCTAGTGGAATAAATGTTCCTATTGTTCCAGGCTTAAAACCATTGACCAAAAAATATCAACTTAATTCTATTCCTCGACTTTTTCACATTAATATGCCTGAAGCATTGTCGAAAGAAATGATGAAAGCAAAAGATGCTTATTCTAGAACAGAGGTCGGTATCGAATGGCTAATAGAACAATCGAAAGAATTAAAAGCAAAAGGAGCACCTTGCCTTCATTATTACACAATGGGCGATGTAGAGACGATTCGAAGAGTAGCAGAAGCGGTTTATTAATTTTTTAATTAAATCTCACAAAACGTAGGAACTCAATTTAGGGAAGTCTAAAATTTGTTTTATTTTTAGTTCTGAATTAAACTTAAGAATATGAAAATAATTAAGAAATTAAAAAAAGCGACTATGAGTGATAATAAAAAAGACAAAAAAAATCTTGCAAAGAAGATTGATAAAAAGATTTTAAAAGCATTAGAAAAACGCTACCGCAAAGCGAAGAAGGAAAAGAAAGTGGCACAGAAAGCGTATAAAATGGCTAAAGATTTTTTTGAAAAAAATAAGGCAGATAAAAATAAAAAATCGAAGAAAAAAGATAAAGCTGATAATACAAAAGCAGCTCCTAAGACAAAATCACCTAAACAACCTAAAACAAAAAAAGCGACTCCCAAAAAACCTGCAAGTAATGCTAAGGTGACTACTTTGGGGCAACTTGAACCTACGAAAAAAACGATCAAGCGTTTGCCAAAGCAACTTAGAATTAAAAAATCAAAAGCGGCTCCTAAAGTTAAATCTACTTCAAAAAAAAGAAAAGCAACTTTACCTAAAAAGGTAGCTGTAAAAAAGACGGTTTTAAAAGTAATAGAACCTGTAGCGAAAAAACCTGCTCCTAAAAAAGTAGCAGCAACTCAAAAACCTGCAGCAAAACCTGTAGCGAAAAAACCTGCTCCTAAAAAAGTAGCAGCAACTCAAAAATCTACAGCAAAACCTGTAGCGAAAAAACCCGCTCCTAAAAAAGTAGCAGCAACTCAAAAATCTACAGCAAAACCTGTAGCGAAAAAACCTGCTCCTAAAAAAGTAGCAGCAACTCAAAAACCTACAGCAAAACTTGTAGCGAAAAAACCCGCTCCTAAAAAAGTAACAGCAACTCAAAAATCTACAGCAAAACCTGTAGCGAAAAAACCTGCTCCTAAAAAAGTAGCAGCAACTCAAAAACCTACAGCAAAACCTGTAGCGAAAAAACCCGCTCCTAAAAAAGTAACAGCAAGAAAAACTCCTACTAAACCAACCATCACAAAAACTCAAATGGAAAATTTGAAAATAGTAGAGGGTATCGGGCCAGCAATTGAAAAAATATTAAAATCTAAAGGAATCAATACTGTAGCAGATTTGTCAAAAACAAGAATTGGAATACTTCGAACTATTATGGACGAAGCAGGTAGTCGATTCCGTATTCACAAACCAGATACTTGGGCGCGCCAAGCAAGGTTAGCTGCTGCGGGTAAATTTGATGAATTAAAGGAATGGCAAAAAGAATTGAATGGAGGGAAAAAGTGATTTAGTTCATTAGTTGATCAGGAAATCAGTAAACTAAACACAAATCAACTGATTACCTGATCAACTAACCAATTATCCTCAGTTCTCCTTTTTAGTGTTTTAGTATTAAAAAATAGAAAACAATCACATATCTATTTCAAAAACCTAAAACAAAAGTTATGCTTCCCAAATATCTACTTTCATTTTTCTTCTTAGCTTTTTATTTCATCCCGATTCATGCTCAATGGCAACCATCTGGCTTAGATTTACTTCCTGATACTCAGCGGGTCGCTTCTATTTCTGTTTTGAATGAAGATGTCGTATGGGGAATTTCCTATTATGATCGAACTCCTGCACCAGTTCCTAGTTCAACTATTCCTTGGGTTTTTAACACTAGAAATCGTGGAGATGAATGGGAGGTTCATCCTATCCTTGAAGCAGAAGGCCGAATTTGTCAAGACATTTTTGCAATAAATGATAGCACCGCTTGGATTAGTACTAATGGACTAACTGCTGATAGCCTACGAGGATTATTTAAAACTACTGATGGTGGAAAATCATGGATTGAAAAATTTGATAACGCTGCGGGAGGTGGATTTATTCATTTCTTTGATAACACAAATGGCATCGCAATTCATGACCAATTTATATCTCACACAATTGATGGAGGAGAAAATTGGGAAAACCTCTCTCCTGACGAACTTCCACTTGAAGTTTCCGAAACCTCATTATACACCGCTGCAAATAATGCATTCGCTACAGTTGGAGATACGATTTGGTTTGGAACCACTCGTGGCCATGTTCTACGAAGCCATAATAAAGGAATAGATTGGGAGGTACTCGAAACACCTTTTGAAAATAAGGATATAATCTTTTCAACCGCCTTTCGTAATTCTCAAGAAGGAATGATCATTTCCTACGCCACTCTTTTTCAAAATGTTATTTCTTTTACTGACAGTACAAAGGTTGCGTTGACTTTTGATGGTGGTGATACTTGGGAATTAGCAGATACACTTTTTGGTTTTAAAGTAAGTTGTATGGCTGCCATTCCTGGCCCCGAATATAAATTTTTAGGTGCCACCAATGGACTTTCAACGATCACAACTGATACCGCTCAAACCTGGCAATTTTTCAGCTATCGACCCTATAATGCAGTTGAGTTTTTCAATTCAGAATTAGGTTGGGTTGGAAATAGTCAAACTTCGGAAGACTTCCCTTCCATTATGTACAAATGGGAAGGAATTGTTTCTTCTAGTCATTCAATTGTTACAACAGATTTGGAAATAAATATTTTCCCTAATCCATTTTCTGAATCGTTCCAATTTGAAATGAAGTTTATTGATTTTGAAAAATACCAAAAGGATAATTTGACACTTGAAGTTTTCGATATTTTAGGTAAAAAAATCATAAGCCAAAAGTTAATTGCTGCTCAATCAAATATTCAATTTCCTTCCATTTCTAATGGAGCCTATTTTTATATTTTAAAAACGAAAAACAAAATGCTTTCCAATGGAAATTTGATGTTTCATCGTTGATTTCACCTTAACAAATCCTTTTAACGGTGTTAGTCCTAATGGATTAACACCGTTTTTTTTTGCCTAGAAAACTAACTTCTGGCCTTTACAAATACGGTTATCCTGTCACACTTTCAACCACTTCTTATGAAAAATAATCTTAATAAAAAATACCTTCCCAAAATCCATTAAACTCACCCTGTAAACAATGATCTAAATATTCCAATTTATTAACCTATGTTCAAGAAGATAACTACCAGTTTATTATTTTTATTTATTCAATCGATCATTTCGTTTGGGTTTAATATTGATTTAAGTACCAATCCTTCACTTGAAATCCCCAACAATTGCCTAAGTTTCGTCTTCATAACGTCAGACCATAATGGTCAGGCCATCAGTTGTCCAGAAGCTTTAGATGGTTCGCTTTCTATAAATGCTTTTGGAGGAACTGAACCATATAATTATCAATGGGAAGATGGTACTTTCGGTTCTCAACGAAATAACTTAGGCGCTGGAACTTATAGTGTTACAGTTACTGATTTCAGCGGATGTAGCTTAAGTTCATCAATTATCTTAAACGATCCATCCCCATTAATTATCACTCAATATATCGTTAGCCCAGTTAGCTGCTCCAATTCTTCGGATGGGGCTCTTGTTGCTGGAATAACAGGAGGGGCACCTCCATATAATTTTGAATGGGAAAATGGTGATAACGGATCAACTTCTGAAAACTTAACGTGTGGTGTTTATCCGGTAACTGTTACCGATGCAAATGGTTGTTCAAAGTCAGCCATTTTTGGATTGCAATGTCCACCAGTTATGGAAGTCAATCTTATTGCAACATCTAATTTTAATGGATTCAATGTAAGCTGTCCAGAGTCAGAAGATGGTGAAGCAGTCGCAACTATTCTAAATGGAAATCCACCTTACTCCTACGAATGGAGTTCAGGTGCTGCAGATATCTCAGCTAATAATTTAACAGCTGGAATTAATAGTTTAATAGTAACAGACGACAATGGTTGTTCAGTTACAGCATTTGTCGAATTGACAGCTCCTGCTGAAATGGAATTAATTCCAACTGTTCAATCTAATTACGAAGGCTTTGCGGTAAGTTGTATCGATGCAACAGATGGAATATCTTCTATAGCTGTAAATAATGGGAATGCTCCTTACTCTTTTCTTTGGGATAATGGCGAAACAGGAAATATGGCATCAGCATTAAGTGCTGGAGAAAATACTGTGACAGTTACAGATGTTACAGGCTGTGTGGTTCAAGCATTAGTTGATTTGAGTGTTTACGAAATTTCCATTACTGACGAAATCGTAAGCGACTACAATGGAGCTACAATAAGTTGCCATGATGCTAGCGACGGAGCAATTCAGGCAAATGTGGTAGCAGGTGCTGCCAGTCCACCAAATGTAACTTACATTTGGAATACAGGAAATGAAAATGCATTGTTAGAAAATATTTCTTCAGGAACTTATACACTTACAGTAACGAGTACCTTCGGATGTACCGCTACAGCAGAGAGTATAATTGAAGCACCTTCGCCAGTTCAAGGATTAACCTTAGCGACGTCAGATTACAATGGTTTCAATATCAGTATCAACGGATCAGATGATGGAATTGCTGAAGTTACTCCAAGCGGAGGAATAGCTCCCTATACTGTCCTTTGGGAAAATGGTGAAACTGATTTTGAAAATGAATCGCTTACAGCTGGAATGCAAAATGTATCCATCACAGATGCCAATGGATGTATCACTCAGTTATCAATTGAACTGAATCAACCAACTGTCCTTGAAGGATATGCAGATGTACTTTCAGATTATAATGGTCAAGATATTACTTGTATCGGAAATGAAGACGGAAAAGCAATCGCTTTTGGCTCTGGTGCTGTTCCTCCCTACACTTATGCTTGGTCTAATAATAGTTTATCAGACAGTACAGATCAGCTTGCAGCAGGAACTCATCAAGTAACTGTTACTGATGCAAACGGTGCTACATTTTCAACAGAAGTTACACTTTTTGAACCAGACCCAATTGAATTAGAATTGCAAAGTACTGCTGCCGCTAATCCTGGAGATGGAACAGTTGCCGTTGTTGCTAGAGGAGGTACTCCACCTTTTAATTTTGTGTGGAATGATCCTCAGGCTCGCTCAGGTGAAACTCTAGATTTGCTAGAATCAGGTTGGTATCGAGTAACTGCGACAGATGCAAATGGTTGTCAAGAAGAAGCTATAATTGAAGTAGAAAAATCTCTCGATATACTTTGTATTAAAAAAAATATAGTCATTACTCCAAATGGCGATGGACGAAATGATTTCCTCACATTGGATTGCATTCATCCATTTAATAATGATGTTGAAATATATGATCGTTGGGGAAATCTAGTTTTTAAAGCAATCGATTACGATGGAAGCTGGACTGGTTTAAAGAAAAACAAACAAGTTCCAGATGGAGGATATTATTATATCGTTCGAGTAGCATTGCCAACTGGAAAAAGAACTTTCAAAGGTTCCCTAACCATCATACGATAAAAACATACGTACTTAGAAAATTATAATGTATTATTTTTTCAAAAAACAATACAGCTCAAAACCGTTTAACATGAAGAAAATTTTACTCATTATATTTTGTTGTTTCTTTTTGGGAACAATAAATGCTCAACAAGAGAACGCATTTTCTCAATACCACCTCAATCCTTTTTTGTTAAATCCAGCAGCAGCAGGATCTAAAAATCTACACACTATATTTCTCCATGGCCGTTTTCAATGGACAGGTTTACCTAATGCACCTAAAACAGGACTCATTAGCTACGAAGCTCCTTTTGAAAAAGTAGGATTAGGAGTTATGGTTTTTTCGGATCGTGTCGCTTCATTGAATCGTGTCGGAGCCAACTTCGCTTATGCTTATCGCTCAAGAATTAATCGATATACTTTATCTATTGGACTCTCTGGGCATTACCAAAGATTCTTTTTAGACAACAGCGCAATTAACGGAGTGGAGAACCCAGATGATATCGTTTTGAATGATGCGATGAATGGATTGAATGTGTATGATGCCAACTTAGGTGTTTATTTTTCAAGTAATAGAATGTATGTTGGATTTTCAGTTCCCAATTTAGTACAAGCTCGATTAAATACTATCGGCACGAACCTAAGTACTATTTCTCAACTAACTCGGCAATATATTTTTACCGCAGGTTACAGATACCTTCCTGAAAAAGCAATGTTTAGTGTAGAACCTTCCATTCTTTTGCGTAAGGTAGAGACACTTCCTTTCCAAGCACTTTTGACGATGAAAATCGGAATGATGCAAGATAGATTTTTTACAGCTTTTACTTACGGAACATCTGATGTAGTCACGATGACTCTCGGTTACCAAATTATGCCTGAAGGAAAAGTAGCCTATTCTTACGATTACTCTTTAGGAGATATCTATCGATACACAGGAGGAACTCATGAAATGTCATTCGTCTGGGAATTTGGAAAAGATAATGCAAAAAGAGCCAAACCAACCAAAAGGTTTAAAGGATAATTATGTTTTTTTTTAAGTGAGATTTTGAAAAGCCATCCTAAGTAGCATAGGGTGGCTTTCATTTTTAATTAAACATTCAATCAAATTCAAAATCCATTATACCAAGACTCCATTTTGATTTTGATAGGGTTTTCCTTTCTTTTGTAAAAAGAAAAAAATGATTCCAATCTCCATCTCATCTGAAGTAAAATCGAAATGTCCTCAACTCCAACTAGGCTGTATTCAATGCCATTTGGAAGTAACTAATGAATATCCTGCACTTTTAGAATTAATAAAACAAGAACTCTCGGATTTACAAAATCAACTTGTAGTCGAAGACATTTCCAAAATCCCATCCATTCAAGCTTCGCGAATCGGATATAAATCATTAGGTAAAGATCCTGCACGTTATCGACTTTCAGCAGAAGCTTTGCTTCGAAGAGTTGTCAAAGGTAAAGGATTATATCAAGTAAATAATGTAGTTGATTTGCTGAATCTGACTTCTGTAAAATCTGGCTTTTCCATTGGAGGTTATGATGCTGAAAAAATTGAAGGAGAAATTCAACTTAGTATCGGTAAGGCAAATGAACCATACGAAGCAATTGGACGAGGAGAATTAAATATCAAATTTCTACCAACCTTTCGCGATCAAAAAGGACCATTTGGAAGCCCGACTAGTGATTCTGTTAGGACAATGGTTACTCCGCAAACACAGCAATTTTTGATGCCTATTTTTAATTTTGGAGGGCATGATAATTTAGAGGAAGTGATGCGAGGTGCAATTTCTTTGTTAGAAAAATATGCAAAGGGAAATTCTTTCGAGTCTAAAATACTTAGTTGACTTCAACTTAGTAAACTTCAATAACCATCACTCAATATGATACTCAACTAACCTTCTTTGAAATTGGTTTTCATTTTTCGTTGATTTTGTTTTGATTTTTCTAAAAAAAAGAAACGCTTTCATTAAATCATCCTGCACTTTGATGCAAAAGGTTCATTTCTAACTATCTTTGCAAAAAAAAATCATGAAAAAAATTCTACTCCCTGCTTTTTTATTACTCTTTTCTATTTTCTCATATGCTCAAACAATTGCTGAAATTCAAGGAACAGGCGATGCTTCTCCTTTCGATGGTCAAGCCGTAACGACCACAGGAATCGTCACAGCTGTGGCTCCTCAAGGTTATTTCATTCAAGATGGAACAGCTCTCAGAAGTGGTGTTTATGTTTATGAACAAACTAATTCACCTGCCGTTGGGGACGAAGTTACTTTGACTGGAACGGTTGCTGAATTTTTTGATTTGACGGAAATTGTTGATGTAACAAGTTTCACAGTCAACTCCTCTAACAATACCCTTCCAAATCCAACCTTGCTTTCAACAGGCGATGCAAGTAATGAAGATTACGAAGGTATGTTGGTTAAAATTGAAAATGCAACTTGTACAAATACCGATATCGGATTTGGAGAATGGCAAGTGAACGATGGAAGTGGAGCACTTGCAATAGATGATTTGATGTATCTTTTTTCTCCTGATTTAGATATTGATTATGGCGTGACAGGTATTTTAACTTATTCATTTGGTGCTTATAAAATTTTGCCTCGTTCCATGGATGATGTAGAGATTCAGATTCCGCTTTATTTTACAGTTCATCCAAGGGAAAGTAATATTTCGACAAATAGTTTGACTGTAAATTGGGAAACTAATATTCCTGCTAACACTAAACTTTCTTACGGTTTAACTGATGCTCTAGAGTTAGGTACATTAGAAAATGTAGCTACCAGCACCACTCACGAAGTCCTACTCGAAAACCTTTCTCCAGCAACTATTTATTATGTAAAACCTTTCTCAGAAGATGGTATAGAAGTTACTCCTTCACAAACTTTAGTGATGGCAACCGCTTCTAATAGCTCTGGAAAAATGAATGTTTATTTTAATCATGTTGTTGATCATTCTGTGGCGACTGATGAGCTAGCTATTTACACTCCAAACATTGTGGATACCATCATTAATTACATTGATTTAGCACAAAATTCATTAGACATCACCATGTATGAAGCGGAAAATCAATCAATTGTAGATGCAATTAATGCAGCTTATGATCGAGGCGTAACGGTTCGTGTGATTTCTGATGACATGGGAAATAATGAAACATTCGACAATTTAAATTCAAATATTTCTTACCTCGAAGGAAACCCTAATGGAATTATGCATGATAAATTTTTCATCATAGATCGCGAAAATGTGGACAATGCTTGGGTGCTAACTGGCTCGATGAATCATACGGTGAACAATTTAGGTTGGGATTATAACAATGTAATTACAATTCAAGATCAGACGCTAGCAAAAGCTTATACTCTAGAATTTAATGAAATGTGGGGAAGTGAAGGAGCGCAGTTTGATGCGAATAATTCTAAGTTTGGAAATGAAAAAACCAATAATACTCCCCATCGTTTTTCTATTAATGATATTCCTGTTGAATTATACTTTTCTCCTACTGATGGAACTGCTCAACGAATAGTCGAAGCTATCGATGCTGCTGAAAGTGAATTAGCTTTTGCTGTTTTGGTTTTTACAGAAAACTCTTTGGGAAATGCTGTCAAAGATGCCTACGATCGAGGCGTGACGACTCAAGGAATTATTGATTATGTAGAATTCAATGGAAGTGAATATGATTATTTATTAGACAATAATATTGATGTGCAAGACTATCAAAATGATGATGGTTCGCAATGGCCAGATGGTCCAACCTTACACCACAAATATGCCATTATAGATTATGCACAAGGAAGTGCGACGCCACTTTTAATTACTGGTTCGCATAATTGGAGTGCTTCTGCAAATTCGATTCATGATGAAAATACTTTGTTGATTTACGATCATACATTAGCGAATATTTATTATCAAGAATTTTCTGCACGCTTCCAAGGATTTACGGATGCAACGAATGATGTAGAAATTGATCCTTTAGAAATTTCTCCAAATCCATTTGCGGAGCAACTTAATTTTGAGGTTCCTGAAAATGGAAATTTGATTGTGAGTGATTTGGCAGGTCGAATTCTTTTACAACAAAAAATTACGGAAGGATCTAATCAATTTAATACAAAGGATTGGATGAGTGGAATTTACTTTGTAAAATTTGTTGGAGAAAATTTTCAGCGAATCGGAAAGGTAGTAAAACGATAGTAATATTTTTTTGCCGTAGATTGGGCTGATTATTATGATTTATATGAATTCCCAGATTAATATTTTTCATAAAAAATATTAACAATAAGGGTTTAGCTTAAAAGAAGAATCATAAAGATCATAATAATCAGCCCAATCTACGGCAAAAAATCACCTCCCCCGATTCACCTTAAAATCAAAAACATCCCTCCGATTATAATGCCCCGAAGTATCCAAAGACATCCTCTCCTCATAAATCTGATCCATATTTTCAATCTTAAAAAAGATCATCTCTACCACTCCAACTTGTGGTTCTAACAATATTTTTCCGTCAGGCCCAATCACACAACTTGAACCATCCAAAACCATTTGTTCTGGATTCTCCACTAAATAATCAGGTAATTTTAACTCCTTTGGAAAATCACTCCCTCGCATAACTTGCCCCACGGCCACAACAAAACATCTTCCCTCAAATGCATATTGTCGGCAAGTCACCTGATGCATTTCATGAACCATCGGAAACAATGAAAAATGAATATGCTCATTACTTTCATGCATCGCCATTCTCGAAAGCGGCATCCAATGTTCCCAACAAATCAATCCTCCAATTCGTCCTGCCGAAGTATCCACCGCATTCAAATCTTTTCCATCGCCCAAACCATGAACTAATTTCTCTGTAAAAGTCGGCATCAATTTTCGTCGATGACAAACAATATCTCCCGTCGAATCTATGATAATAAATGAATTATAAATCGTCCCATTACCCACTCCTTTCCGAACAATTTCATTCATCCCCATAACGATCACAATTTTATTTTCTTTCGCCAATTGACAAAGTTGTTGAGTTTCTGCACCACCGACCTCGACACTATTCTGATACATTTTAGCAAAAACCTTTTTCGTTGGTTCATGATCCCAACGTGCCACATCTGGGCAATGATCTAACCAAGCTGGATATCCACTCAACCACGTTTCTCCAAAAACGATGAGTTCTGCATTTTGCGCAGCAGCTTTTTGGATGAGTTCGATCGCTTTTTCCATGCTCTTTTTTAGGTCGAGATGGATAGCTGATTCTTGTACAATAGCGAGGTGAGTTGATTTTTTCATGATACTTTTTTTGCCGCAGATTGGACTGATTATTATGATCCTTATGATTTCCCCAAACGTAGTAATTTTTTATAGAAAAATAAAAGAGTCAGGTACCTAAAAAAGAATCATAAAAATTCATAATAACCAGTGCTTTCTGCGGCAAAAAACAAAAAAATAGGCGCAGCCCTTCCGGACTGCACCCACTCAAAGAATAGCTATGGATTACTAAAAAGAAACTCTTGTTGTTAAGCCCAAATTAAGCGACGTTCGCTAACTGATTTTTGCTTGATAATTTTACAAATTCATTCACTACAATTTCTGTCACATAGCGAGTGATTCCATCTTTATCTTCATATGACCGATGAGTCAATTTTCCTTGAATCGCTACCTCGTCACCTTTGTTTAAAATCTTCTGAAAGTTCTCCGCATTTTTTCCCCATGCCACTAAATTATGCCATTGCGTTTCGATCACTTTTTCGCCTTTTGTATTTTTATAAATGTCATTAGTTGCGATGGATACGTTTGCGACAAATTTGCCACTTTCTAATTGTTTTACTTCTGGGCTTTTTCCTAATCGTCCGATAAGTTGAACATTATTTCTTAGGTTACTCATAATTATTAATTTTTTTAGATTTGTTAAATGAATTAAAATTCTCCTTCTTTGAGATGTTGTTTGCTGTAATTTTCAGATCGTGATTTTTTCCCTTTTGGAAAAATTGCTTTGCTTGTTCCGTGTAAATTTTAAAATCGATTACTAAGTATTTAAAAAAGTCGTTGGCTATTTTCAGGAAGCCTTTGGTTGAAAAAATATTTGTATTTTCCATAGTATATATGTTTTCTATTTTTATAAAAAACGCACATCCATGCGAGTTTTTCAAAAAGAGCGCGACACTTTCGCCGCGCCTAAAACGTGTAACACAATATTTTAAATGATTGATAATACAAAGATAGGGGGAGGTGCAAGCGTTAGTCGTTTTTTAAATGAGTAGTGCCGATTGTAGCCGTTTACAATCGTTTTATTTTGATGATTCAAAATATAAAATGCTGATTATCAGAACCTTACGTCTAATTAAAGGAAATTGAAATTTTAAACAAAAATGAAAATACAATACCTCTCAGACCTCCATTTCGAATTTCCACAAAACCGAAAATGGCTCAAAGAAAATCCAATCATTCCAAAAGGCGAGATTTTACTCGTTGCAGGAGACACTTATCATTTGGGAAATCAATTTACTAATCCATGGATTTTTGATGAATTATCAGAGAAGTTTGAGCAAGTGTTTTTGATTCCAGGTAATCATGAATATTATGGAGAATTCGACATCGCTCAATCCAAGGATCAACTCAGAATTGAAATCCGCCCAAATGTCACTTTGCTCCATAATCATTCGATAGAATATAAAGGTGTACAATTTATTTTTTCTACTCTTTGGTCAAAAGTGGAAAAACACATAAAAGCAGTTTACAAAGGAATGTATGATTTTCGAATGATCCATTTTGAGGGAAAACCATTTTCCATTGAAAGTTATAATGAATTACATCAAGCAAGTTTGGATTTTCTGACCAACGCAATTGAACAAAAAATCGTTGACAAATGTGTGGTCATAACTCATCATCTTCCCAGCGAAAAATGCAATGCTCCAGAATTTAAAGGAAGTGCTATGAATGAAGGATTTTGTACAGACCTATCTGAATGGATCGAAGGGTTGCCAGTTGACTTTTGGATTTATGGACATAGTCATAGAAATATGCGAGATTTCGAAATTGATGGAACTCAATTACTAACAAATCAGTTAGGATATGTTGGATTCGGAGAACACGGAAGTTTTCGCCGAGATGCTATTTTCAATATCTAACTAGACTCTCCCGAGTCCAGAAAAAAATAATACATGAAAAAATAATTGAACAATACAGTTAGCGATGACAATCCAAGATTTAAGAGATAAAAATTTAATTTTATTAGAATGCATTTCAGGCAGTCGAGCTTACGGACTCGACTTGCCTACTTCTGATACTGATCTTAAAGGTGTTTTTATTTTACCGAAAGAAAAATATTATGGATTGGATTATATTCCTCAAGTCGCAAATGAAACTAATGATGAAGTTTTTTATGAGTTAAAAAGGTTCTTTGAATTATTGGCTAAAAACAATCCGAACATTTTGGAATTGCTCAATACGCCTGCGGACAAAGTAATTTTCAAGCATCCTCTTTTCGAAAATTTAGATACTTCTCTTTTTTTATCAAAAAAATGCAAGCACTCATTCGCAGGTTACGCGATGGCTCAAATTAAAAAAGCTCGTGGTTTAAATAAAAAAATTGTCAACCCTATTTCTAAAGAGAAAAAGAATATTTTACATTTTTGTTACGTGATTCATGAGCAAGGATCAATTCCTTTTTTGAAGTGGTTAGAGAAAAATAATTTTCAACAAGAGAACTGTGGCTTAGTCAATATTCCACACATGAAAAACTTGTATGCTCTTTTTTATGACAAAAATGGAGATTTGAATTTTAATGGTGTGATGAAAAAAGAAACTGCCAATGATGTTTTATTAAGTAGCGTTCCGAAAGGAACAAAACCAATTTCTCATCTTTCATTTAATCTTGATGGCTACGCTAAATATTGTAAAGATTACAAAGAATATTGGAGTTGGATAAAATTGCGAAATGAGGCTCGCTACGAAAATACTATTGAACATGGCAAAAATTATGATACCAAAAACATGATGCATACGTTTCGATTATTACACATGGCGGAGGAAATTCTGAGAGGTGGAAAAGTAAATGTGCATCGTGAAAATCGAGATGAATTATTGGCTATTCGTTTCGGAGAATTTTCCTACGATGAACTTATTGAAAGATCGAATCAAATGATTCAAAGAATCGAAGATGCACATTCAGTTAGCCAATTGCCAGAACTTCCAAATATTGATTTAATTGAAAAGATGTTAATTGAAATCAGAGACCAATGGTATCAAAATCATTCTTAAATTTGCAAAAAAAGGTTTTATGTTTAAAAATAAATTAGCTCGCAACATCCTCATTCTACTTATCGTCATCGCGAATATCGGTTGTGATCAAGTTTCAAAAAAAGTAGTTCGTGAATCTGTCGAGCCTGGAGATCGCATCGAAATTATCAATCAAAATTTCCTTTTGATGAATGTCGAAAACGATGGAGCATTTTTGAGTTTAGGAAGTGATTTCTCTCCTCTACTTAAAAAAATTTTATTACTTGGTTTACCCTTGATGATGTTGATAGGAGTTTTGTTTTATCTTTTTACACAAACAAAATTACCAAAGCTCGCTCTGATTGGTTGGAGTTTTGTCATTGGCGGAGGAATTGGAAATATGTATGATCGTATCAAATATGGTTCGGTGACAGATTTTCTTTTTATTGATTTGGGAGGTGTTTTTAGGACAGGAGTTTTCAATATGGCTGATGTTTCGATTATGGTTGGAATGGGATTTCTGATTTTATTTTATATTCAAGATGCGACCAAGAAAGAGGAACCTTCCGTAGAAATTGATCCTCAATAAATTATTTTGAACGATGGATCAAAATAAAATCGCAGTTGACGTTTTCAACAAATTGGCAAACACGTATCAAGACAAATACATGAATGTGGATTTGTACAAAGATTCATTTGACTTTTTTTGCCAGAATATTAAAACAGAAAATACTGCAATTTTAGAAATCGCTTGCGGCCCTGGAAATATCACTAAATATTTATTAGATAAAAAACCTGACTTAAAAATATTAGGAATCGATCTTGCTCCCAACATGATTGATTTGGCAAAAATCAATAATCCAACCGCCAAATTCCAAGTGATGGATTGCAGAAATATCGAATCGCTTGATAAAAAATATGATGCCATCATGTGCGGTTTCTGCTTGCCTTATCTTTCCAAAAAAGAAACTTCCAAGTTAATTATTGACGCTTCAAATCTTTTAAACTCAAGAGGAATCTTTTATTTGAGTACGATGGAAGATGATTATTCTAAGTCAACCTTCAAAAAAGGAAGTTCAAGTGATGAGGTTTTTATGCATTATTATTCAGCAGATTTTTTAAAAAATGAATTAACTAAAAATAATTTTCAAATAATTCATTTAGAACGAAAAGAATATATTCATAATGAAGAAAATACGACCGATTTAATTATTGTTGCTGAAGGTTTAAAATAAAAACCGAAACTAGTCTTCTCTCATTTTTTCTTACTTTAGCTTTATGAAAAACCTCAATCATAAAGTCTTTTGGATTCCCTTCTTTTTAGTTTTACTCTCCTTACTTTTTAGTGCTTTAGATCAAAAATTATTTCTCGAAAAAACAACGGCAGCCAATAATTGGATTCTTGAAAATTTTGGAATCTTGTTTTCATGGAGCACTTTTGCTTTTCTTATTTTACTTATAGTTGTATATTTTTCTCCTTTGGGAAATGTCAAAATTGGTGGCGAAAATGCTCAACCAATTTTAAATAAATGGAAATGGTTTTCGATTACGATTTGTACGACGATTGCAACTGGAATTTTATTTTGGGGAGCAGCGGAACCACTTTCACACATGCATAATCCACCCACAGGTTTGGGTGTAGAGGCAGCTTCAACAGGTGCTCAAGACTTTGCGATGTCCACTATGTTTATGCATTGGACATTTTCACCTTATGGAATTTATACAGTTGGAGGTTTACTCTTCGCTTTGTGTTTTTATAATTTCAAACAACGATTTAGTTTAGGTTCTTTGTTTTATCCTTTAAGAGAAAAATCTGTGGAAGGAAATTTAGCACATGGAATTGACGCAATATGTTTGTACAGTCTAGTAGCAGGCATGGCAGCAAGTTTGGGAACTGGAATGTTGACGATTTCAGGAGGGATGAATGCTATTTTTGGGATGACGCAAACGACACTTCTGCTTGGAATAATTGGTTTTGTTATCGTCATCTCATTTGTCTTCTCGTCAGTTTCAGGTTTGCAAAAAGGAATTAAAATTTTATCTGACATTAATATCAAAATATTTTTTGGACTCGCAATTTTCGTTTTTTTAACTGGTCCGGCTTTGGAAATGTTGACTTTCGGTTGGAATGGCATTCAGGATTATGTCATTAATTTTATTCCTAGAAGTTTGAGTTTAGGAAATGAGTTGGACGATACTTGGAGAAATAGTTGGACTGCTTTTTACTTCGCCAATTGGATGGCATGGGCGCCGATCAGTACTTTATTTTTAGGATTCCTTTCGGTTGGTTATCGAGTTCGAACATTCATTCATTTCAATTTAATTTTCCCTTCTTTATTTAGCATGGTTTGGATGATAATTTTGAGTGGTACGACTATGTCGGTTGATCTTGCAGAAGGAGCTGTTTTTCCCCTCAATCAAATCATGGCGGAACAAGGAGTACAAGGTGTTATTTTTGGTTTACTTAAATATTTGCCTTGGGAAAGTTTTGTCAGTATCGTTTTTCTATTTGTTACATTTTTATCATTTGTGACAGCAGCAGATTCTAATACGACTGCGATGAGTAATATTTCCAATCATGGAATTTCACCTGAAAATCCTGAATCACCTTTGGCTACTAAAATTATTTGGGGTGTTTTGATTGGAGGGATTTCTTTTGTGATGGTTTCTTCGACAGGGATTGATGGTGTAAGGATGTTGTCGAATTTAGGCGGTTTTCCAGCTTTGTGGTTGTTTATGTTTGTGGGAGCGAGTTTGGGAAAGTTGGTTTGGAAGAGTTATTCTGATATAAAATATTTTGGGTAACACTTCTCACGTAGCGATCTGCTTTAGCAGATCATAGAAAAAGATCTGCTAAAGCAGATCGCTACGTGGAAGGTGTTAATCCCGTTTTTAACTTAAACTTCTTCCGACTATTTGTTGTTTATTGAGTACCTTTACATTAATAAAATTTCAATAAAATGGATACGCCAAAAGTAGACGATGCGGTAATTCAAGAGGTGCTTAATATTTTTTCAAAACACCTTGAAGAAAATAGTTTCAGAAAAACACCTGAGCGATTTGCTATCCTCGAAGAGATTTACAAACGTAGTGATCACTTCGATGCTGAAGCATTATATATTCACATGAAGAATCAAAATTATCGAGTGAGCCGAGCAACGGTTTATAATACTTTAGAACTTTTGGTGAGTTGCGACTTGGTGAAGAAACATCAATTTGGTAAAAACTTAGCACAATATGAGAAATCGTATGGCTACAAACAACACGATCATTTAATCTGCGTTGATTGTGGGAAGGTCTTAGAGTTTTGCGATCCTAGAATTCAACAAATCAAAAATATGATGGGTGATATTTTAAAATTTAAAGTAGTCGATCATTCTTTGAATTTATATGGAAATTGTGATGGAGCTTGTCCTAAAACGCAAAAATCAGAATAAGATTTGTATTCTTGTTAAATATAAAGTAGTTCAACAAAACAACAACTTTAAAACAAATCACCCATGGCACACACATTTTCTGAACACAACGATCAAATTCAGATACTCCAAGTACAAAGTCTTCTCAACGAATATGACAATAAGTCCATCATGAAAGAAGTAGAGAATCGAATTGGCAAAGGATGGAATAAATTTGTACTTGACCTTTCCTTAATGGATATTATGAATAGCGTAGGTTTGAATTTTTTAATCTTTATGATGAAAAAATCTCAAAACTCAGGAGGAAATTTAGCAGTAGCTAATGCTTCAGAAAATATTATCAAATTACTCGAAGTAACTAAACTTAAATCATTTTTTCATTTATCTCCTTCTGTGGATGAAGCCACGAAGAATTTGGAAGAATAAATTTTATATTATTACTCTTTATAAAAAGGTGAATTTCCTCTGGGAATTCACCTTTTTTCGTGTTACAAAAAACTTTTCCACATTCTCATCAAATACTTGCAAAAGATTCCTCCTGAATAAGAAAGTTTGTATCTTTGACTTTAATTATTCCTCAATAATTAAAAACCTAGCAGACGACAAAGTTTGTTAGGTTTTTGGTTTTTGGTCAAATAACTTAATTATGAAAGTTGATGTACTTTTAGGTCTCCAATGGGGTGACGAAGGCAAAGGTAAAATTGTAGATTACCTAGCTAACAATTATGATATCGTTGCTCGATTCCAAGGTGGTCCAAATGCAGGGCACACTTTGAAATTTGATGGAAAAAAATTCGTATTGCATACCGTTCCTTCTGGAATATTCAGAGACAACTTGCTCAATGTAATTGGCAATGGAGTGGTAATCGATCCAATCACTTTGAAAAAAGAAATCCAAAATTTGATAGATGCAAATGTGGATTACAAAGATCGATTGCTCGTTGCTCGTAAGGCACATTTGATTTTGCCAACTCACCGCTTGATGGATGCAGCTTCTGAAGCTGCAAAAGGAAAAGCTAAAATCGGTTCTACCTTAAAAGGTATCGGTCCAACTTATATGGATAAAACTGGTCGAAATGGAATTCGAGTAGGTGATATTCATTTGGATAATTTCAAAGAGCGATACAAAGCATTGCGTAAAAAACATTTGAAATTAGTTCAAATGTATCCAGATGTTGATTTTGATTTAGAAGCTGAAGAAGCAAAATGGTTTGAGTGTTTGGAAACATTGAAATCACTTAAGCATGTGGATGGAGAATACTATATCAATCAAGCCTTGAAAGATGGAAAGAAAATATTAGCAGAAGGTGCTCAAGGTTCCATGTTAGATATTGATTTTGGAACTTACCCATTTGTGACTTCTTCGAATACTATTTCTGCAGGTGTTTGTAATGGTTTAGGAATTGCCCCTTCCAAGATTGGAGAGGTGATTGGGATTACTAAAGCATATTGTACTCGTGTAGGAAGTGGTCCATTTCCAACGGAGTTAAATAATAAAATTGGTGAATTCCTTCGATCTGAAGGTGGTGAATTTGGTGCAACAACTGGTCGTCCTCGACGATGTGGTTGGATTGATTTACCTCAATTGAAATACACAATTATGCTCAATGGTGTGACTCAATTAGTAGTTACCAAAATTGATGTTTTGAATAATTTTGAATCACTTCAGGCTTGTAATCAATACCAATATAATGGTGGTGTTCATGATCAATTGCCTTACGATATAAATAATATCCAGGTGGTGCCACTTTACCAAAGTCACCCAGGATGGCAACAGTCATTAGATGGAATTACTGAGTTTGAAGATTTGCCAGCAACGGCGAAAGATTATATTCACAGCTTGGAAAGAGATTTAGAAGTTCCTGTAACTATGATTTCAACTGGCCCTGAGCGGGAGAAGTTGATTTTGAAAAATGTAAAAGAAATGATTGGCTAATCATTTTTAAGATATTAAACTACACACAAAGAAGGTGAATTGCTTAAAAGTAATTCGCCTTTTTTTATACCCAGTACATAGCAATATTCCAAAAAAAGAAAACCACCAAACTACATTTGGTGGTTTTCTTTTTTGATCATTCTCGAGTTTTATTCCTTTTCAGCGATCACTATATATTGGTAATCAAGAGTTTTATCATCGGAAAAAACATGCTTAAAACCAGCTTCTTGTAGATGTCGTTCGACTTCAAAAAGAGGCACTCGTTCCTCAGCTTTGGGAAAAATTTGTGGTAAAATTTTCATTTTAAAATCAACAATATAAATTCGACCTTTAGGTTTTACACCTTTATATACAGTCTTCAAATAATCGACCTTGTTCTCTATGTAAGAATATGTATTTGATAAAAACACAATATCGACTTCTTCGTTTGTAAGCTTTGGATCATTAAATCCAACCAAACGAGTTTCTAGTTTCGGTTGCAAATCAGGACGCAGTTTAATTAAGGTATCAATCTGAGCCAACGCACTTGGATCAATATCAATAGCAATAACTTTTCCTGCATTGGGTAATATTTGGAATGAAAAATATCCAGAACCTGCTCCAATATCGGCAACAACTTTATCTGTCAAATTCCCCAATCTTTCAATTACCTTTCTTGGTTTTTGCCAATTATTACGATCAGGGTTTTCATTCTCTTTAATAGCATCATTCAGTTCTGAATAACCATCAGAATCATATTTATGTGGGATCGGAAGCTGAGTATCTCCACCACTATTAAAACCTTCACCATCACAGGCGGTGAGCCCCAAAATAAAAATCAACAGGAAAGTATAGATTAATTTCATTCAAATTTTGTTTTCGTAAAGGTAAAAAACGTTATGTGTTGTTGGATGCTTGGGGAATTATTTTTTTGTTAAAAAATAATTGACTTGTTAATTCTCATATATCGCCAACATCAATTTTTCCATCTTCTTTCTCACCTTAGAACTCTTACATGTAAAATTATTTGCGATCATCGAGAAGCTCACTAGTTTCCCTTTTTTAGTTTTCATAAAACCGGTGTAGGATCTTACTCGTTCCATCCCACCACTTTTTGCAAACACTTTTCCTGCCGCAGAAGTTCCTTTTAACATATATCTCATTGAACCTGACTTGGCAGAAACTGGCATTGAGTTTTTAAATGAATTCGAAATTTTATCATCATTCACAAAAATTCGAATGGCGCTAGCCATTTGAAAAGTTGTAGCAGAATTCATCGGAGAGAGACCACTTCCATCTAACAAGAAGAATCCCTCCGTGTTCATTCCTTTTTTTTCTAAAAAATCATAAACGGCTTCCAAACCTGCTTCAGGAGTTCCTTTCCCATTTACTTCTTTCCCAATCATTCTAAGCATTGCTTCACAATATAAATTGACACTTTTCATATTGGCCTTTTCCACGATGTCCCGAAGGCTCGGAGATTGATAAGTGTAAAAAACATTTCTCTTTGCATCTGAAATTTGATTGTCTCTTTTTAAATCAAAATAAGACGCAGTCAATTTAGACGTTTCAATTCCACTCTTTTCCAAAAAACCAGCTAAGTAATGTGCTGCAAAAAAAGGCGGATCAGGAATCGAACCTTTGATGGTGAATTTTTTATTGCCTACTGGAATTGTACCTCTCACATATCGGGTATAAGCGTAAGGCGCTCCAAAAACGAAAGCGTTATCACCACTTCCTTTGACATCAGATTTTATTTCATTGAGCAATAATAAATTTGGTATCAATGGTCGAGTTGCAACAATCGGAGGCGTCTCCCCTACTTTTCCCACCTGCTGAAAATCGATAAAATATAAATTCTCTTGAATATTCAATCCATGCATCCCGGCTCCATAATAATTCCCCAAATCTTCCCACAACCATTTTCCTCCAACTACTTCAGATTCAAAATACGAAGCATCACCAATGATATGCCCATTTATTTTTTTAATGCCAGCTGCCTGAATCGCGTTAACGAATTTCTGCATAACTACATCCAAGTCTTCTGCTTTGTCAAATTGATGGGAACCTAAAGTTGGATCGCCAAATCCTTTGATGAATAGATTTCCATTCAACGTTCCGTTTCCATCAATTTCTCCATCATATTGTAGCTCAGTTTTGAAGCGAAAATTATCTCCCAAATAATGGAGTGCCGCTGCCGTGGTAATCACTTTTAGCGAAGAAGCTGGTGTCAATCCTAAATTTGAATTATGTCCTGTAACCAATTTCCCACTCTCTACATCAATAACACTTACGCTGATTCCGCCGTATTTAAAATCATTATCATTGGCAAATGCCTTGATTGCATCGTTTAATCTCTGAGAAAAAACGTTTGGTAGAAAAAGAACTAATAAAATGAGGGTAAACGAAAACCGATTCATATTTTTGGTGTTTAAATTGGAGTCTAATTTTTGCCACAGACTTTTTATGACTTTTATTTATGACTGACTCTGACTCTTCTATTGTGTTGTAAAAAAAAGTCTGTGAAAAGTCATAAAAAATCAGCCTAAGTCTGCGGCAAAAATAACTATTATCAATCGAAAATTCAGTCAATATAAAAATATGTCCAAACCTTCTTTTTCATGGTTAGTCAAAATGGCATGGCGCGATAGTCGTCGTAATCTTTCCCGGCTACTTTTATTTATTTCATCCATTGTGATTGGAATTGCAGCTTTGGTCGCAATCAACTCTTTTAGTGAAAACCTCCAAGCAGATATTGATGCGCAAGCACAAACTTTACTCGGAGCAGATCTGAAAATAGAGAGTAATCAGCAACTTCCTGACTCTCTTTCTATCGAATTAGAAGAAAAAAGTATCGAGCAATCCACGATGCTTCAATTTGTTTCGATGGCTTCTTTCCCAAAAACAGGAGACACTCGATTGTCAATGATAAATGGTTTGGAAGGCGGTTATCCTTTTTATGGAAAATTAAATACCACACCTGCTGAAGCTGCTCAAGATTTTAAAAATGGAAAAAAAGCATTAGTAGACAAATCAATGCTTTTACAATTTAACATGTCAGTTGGTGATTCCATCAAGGTAGGTGAAGTGACTTTTGAAATTGCAGGACAATTAAATAGTTCACCTGGAGCCGCAGGAATTACTTCCTCTGTCACGCCTTCGATTTTTATTCCGATGGATTATGTAGAAGCTACTCAATTAGTACAAATCGGAAGTCGAGTCGATTATCAAACTTATTTTTTATTTGATAAAAACTTTGACATTGAGACTTTCAGAGAAGATTTAAGTCCTCGTCTTCGATTAGCAAGTGCAAGATCTGAATCAGTTGCAAGTAGAAAAGAAAATATTAGTGAAGCATTTGACACCGTAAATGTCTTTTTAAATTTAGTTGGATTTATTGCTTTGTTATTGGGATGTATTGGAGTCGCGAGTGCCGTGCATATTTATATTAAAGATAAAATTTCAACGGTTTCAATTTTGCGATGTTTGGGAGCGAGCGGTCGTCAGGCATTCTTGATTTATCTTTTGCAAATCGTAGCGATGGGATTTGTAGGGTCATTGTTAGGTGCTTTATTGGGAAGTGGAATTCAAGTTTTGTTGCCAGCTGTTCTAAAAGATTTTTTACCCTTAGAAAGTATTAGTGCCAATATTTCTATAACTGCAATCGGACAAGGAGTCTTAACAGGCTTGAGTATTGCTGTTTTATTTGCCTTGTTACCTCTGTTGAGTATTCGAAGAATTTCTCCTTTGCGAAGCTTGCGAGCGTCTTACGAAGATGATACTGCGGGAATCGATCCTTTGAGATGGATGGTTTATGTGTTGATTTTTGTTTTTATTACAGCATTTACATATGTCCAAACTGGTGGTGGACAAGAAGCTATTTTCTTTCCTATCGGAATTGGATTTGGTTTTTTACTGTTGACAGGTAATGCAAAATTAGCAGTCTGGGCTGTTCGGAAATTTTTCCCAACAAATTGGAGTTTTGTTTGGCGACAAAGTATTGCCAATTTATATCGTCCTAATAATCAGACGTTAACTTTGATTGTTTCGATTGGTTTAGGGACTACATTTATTTCTATCTTATTTTTCACGCAAGATCTTTTGTTACAAAGATTAGATATCACTAGTGGAAATGACCAACCTAATATGTTGGTTTACAATATTCAAAGTAAGGACAAAGATGCTATCGCAAATTTGGCGAAAGAGTATGATCTTCCTGTTCTGCAAAATATTCCAATCGTAACTATGCGGTTAGAAACTATCGATGACCTTGGCAAAGCAGAGCGAATGAAAGATACCACAAGCGATATAAGTCGCTGGGTTTACCGTCGAGAATATCGAGTCAGTTATCGAGATACTCTAAATGAAAATGAAGAAGTTATCGAAGGAACATGGCATGGTGATCAACCTAAAAGTGACTCTATTTTTATCTCCATTTCAGAAAGGTTGGCCGAAGGATCAAATGCAAAAATAGGAACAAAAATAGTTTGGAATGTGCAAGGTGCGTTAATCGAAACCTACGTTGGAAGTATCCGAAAACGAATGGAATTGGCTAATACTCAAGCTAGATTTTTTGTTTTATTTCCAAATGGAGTTTTGGAAAGAGCGCCTCAATTTTACTTCTTGCTTTCACGTGCAAAGAGTCCTGAGCAGTCAGCCAAATTTCAAAAGGAATTAGTTAAACGTTATCCAAGTGTTCTGGCTGGAGATTTTTCACAAGTTCTAAAAGCCGTGGATGAAATTATTGGAAAGGTTTCTTTTGTGATTCGGTTTATGGCATTATTCAGTATTTTAACTGGAATTTTGGTTTTGATTAGTTCGGTTGTTTTGAGTAAATACCAACGAATTCAAGAGAGTGTTTTACTTCGAACCTTAGGAGCGAAGAGTCGGCAGATTTTGATGATTAATGCCTTGGAATATTTTATGTTAGGTGCGTTGGCGACTTTAACTGGAATTGGTTTGGCATTTGTAGGAAGTTATTTGTTGGCGATTTTTCTTTTTGAAATTCCGTTTACACCTAATTTGTTACCTCCACTTTGGTTGTTTTTAAGTATTACTGGTTTGACCGTTTTGATTGGATTATTGAATAGTCGAGAGGTTTTGAATAAACCACCGCTAGAAGTTTTGAGGAAAGAAGTTTAATCAACAATCAACCTTAATCTTTCAGAAAAAAGGTGTTAGAATTTAAGGTTCTAACACCTTTTTTTATTTCTAAAAACAAGTCACTCTTTTGGAAAATGCTATTCAAATCTTAATAGCATTTTTTATTTTTACATAAAAAGATAAGACATGAAATGTGTTCAAATTCAAGTAAGGGGAAAAGTTCAAGGTGTTTGGTTTCGGGCAAGTACTCAACGAAAAGCAAATGAATTAAACATAAAAGGCATCGTAAAAAATTTGCCAAATGGAGATGTTTATATCGAGGCAGAAGGAGAAGAAAATGATCTAGATAATTTCACAAAGTGGTGTCATCTAGGCTCTGATCATTCACGTGTAGATAATGTTATGATTTCAGAGATGGAAATAAAATCGTTTGAAAATTTCAAAATAGTCAGATGATTTTTGGAAATAAAAAAAGGTAGGAGCACGCTCAAACACTCCTACCTATGCTATGAAAAAACCTAATGTATTATTTTTAACGGTGAATGATTAATGGTTAACTGTTAATCATTCACCCGCATTTTTTCTTTATGATCTTTCGAATAAGAAATTTCCATCTTCATCGAAAACTACAATCACTCGATTACCATCTACATTTAATACAACGCCGTAGTTTCCAGAATTTGTTTTTTGTCCTGCTTTTAGAATGTCCGCATCAGGATAATTTGCCGTAATATAATCTGTAATTGTCGTAGGCAAGTCAGCTATATCTACTTGTGTGATTCCTCCGCAACCATGGTGAATACAAGATACTTCTTCGATGAAATTTCCATCCGCATCAAATTTCAAAACCACTCTCCCGTCATCCGTTTTTATCAATACAAAATAATTTCCATTATTGTCATTTGTCTTTGCTCTTTTGGTTTCTGCATCTGGATAATTAGCTGCAATGTAATCTGTGATGCTAGTTGGTAAGTCTGCTAGTGCCACGGGTGTTCCTCTATGTCCTCTCCCACATGGCCCATGTCCATGACGAAATCCTCTTCTGCTTACTAAGCCTTCGCCTCTCTCGCTGAAGTAAATTGTCTCTCCGTTTCCTAATTCTATTTCATATCCTAATCCTCTAGCGGCAACTGCATTTTCGATATAAGTTTCAAAATATGTTTCGTCCACATTAGTTTTTACGGTTGCTGGTAATTCACTTAATTCAATGGTTGATCGGTTGTCAGATTCTACGATTTGCTGAATCAGTTCCATGTCTTCTGACACACTTGCCTCCTTATTACATGATGTTGTTAAAAAGCTTAGTCCAAGAACTGCTGTCATTAGTAATAATAAATTCTTCATTTGTTAATTGATTTTTAATGATGGAAAAATGGTTTAAAAAAATGTACTAGGTTTTCTCGATAACAGATTTTCTTTAAAAGTTTTAAGTAAAAAACTAAATACAATCTATTGGTGTACTGAATAAAAAAAAGGTTGCCTGAGTTTTTATTTTTTTGAAAAAAATTAATAACAATACATTTACAATGTTTCACCCATATTTATTTGTAAAACAATATGCGCCTTTAGGAAAGGTAAATCTCCATCTTACTATCTACAAAAAATCCCAAACCATCAACCTGATGATTTGGGAAAATCTATATTTATAAAACTTATGGTATCTTTTTTTTAAAACAGATAATTCACTCCCACTTTTACATTTGCCATCATCGGGTATGTTTTGACATTATTTTTTTCAAAGATGGGTGATATACTTTTTGAGAAAGAAGGCTCAAATGAAAAATACATTTTATCATTTAACTTCACTTCAGCTTCGACCCCAGCTAACCAATTTATCGTAGTTGTTTTTAGATTTTTTAATTCTGTTTTATTACTGATCCTATGTCTTCGATGACGAAGATTTGGGAATGGTGTATCGACTGTACTTATTTCAACATCAGCATCCAATATAAAATTAGCCAAAACTCCACCCTTCACCCCAAGTCTAAATCTTTCATTTCCGAATCTATATTTCGCTAAAATTGGGACTCCTAAAAAACTAATCTTTTGATTACTTTCAACTGGAATATAAACTAATTGATCTGGAATTGCAGTACTCATCGCAGAACGCGACAAGGTCACATCTGACTCTACATCACCCATTGGTGTGACTAATAATAAGGCAAATTCATTTTCAAAATCACCAGAAGAATTTTGTGTTTCGCTTGCAGCATTGTATTGTTTTTGGATTAGGTGCCTTGCTGTAATCTCTGATTTTGTGTATTGAAGTCCTGATTCGATGCTCCAGTTTTTATTGATTTGAAAACCTAGTTTCAGGCCTCCTCCTGTTGTCCAAGATTCTTTTTCTCGAATATTTTTAATCTTATTTTTTCTAATTTGAGAAATGCTTGAATCGTCGGCGACAATGGATCGCATTCCAAAATTTCGACTCCCATGAACTCCTACGTAAAATTTACTGTTTAATCTTTCTTTTTTAAGATTAAAAGTCACAACCTTATCCCATTCAGCTTTTAACTGTTCATTACCGACTGATGACTCGACTGCAAATTTCCGTGTAGGTAATTCATTAATTTCTTGGACTGTTTTCTTATCTATCAATTCCTCCTTGCTGTTGTCAGAATTAGCTTTATCTAAATTTTCTACGATTATATTTTCTGTATTTTGATTAACTATATTTTCAGTATTTCGAGTTGGAATTTTTGGCGATCCATTGTTATTATTTCCTCCTACTCCATTTTTATTTTTTTCAGAAAAATGAGTTGTACGTTGAGATTCTCTCACATCATCTCTTTGAACAACTTCTTCATTTTCAATACTTTGATGATTATCTATGTTGTCTGTATTTTGTTCAACTACAAGTGATTCGAGTTCTTTTTCTTTGTCTTGCAACAATTCTTTTACAGTTTCTAATTGTTCAGTATTCTCATTTATTTCAGTTACTAATGCTTCAATTTGTTTATTTTGACTATTCCATTGATATGCAAAAAACAATAATACCACGGATGCTGCAACTGTTGTCCATTTCCAATAATTGATCGGTCGAACGATTGCAGTTGGTTGAATATCTGCCTCTACCCTATCCCACA
>CAJQQY010000218.1 GCA_905480595.1 uncultured Saprospiraceae bacterium
TATTTCCACTCCAAGCAGAAAGATCTTTTTCAGAGTCTCTCCATGATACTGGCATATGCACATCGAAGACATCTCTCACCTCTAATTGCTCTACTTGATCTGATGCAGTCATGAAAATGACCCCTTGATTTTTTAATTCATGTGGTAGATTTTTGATAAAATCAAAGGCACCAGTTTCAGGAGATAAATGTTGTCCAAACGTTTCGTAAGGCATATAAATGTTTACACAATCACCAGCATCATTAGCAATCCAATTAGCATATTTCTGAGCAGTCAAAGGATATTCGTTCCAACTTGTATCTGCAAAACGATGAGTGAAGTCTGCAGATAACTTATAATTTTTGACAATGGTTTTAATCCTCTTAGTGTGTGGTGCGGTATATAAATAATTGGGCGATCGATCTCCTAAATATTGAGGTAAACCCTCTGCCATTACACCATTAAATCCTAATTCCTCTAATCGACCAGCCAAGTCGTTACTATAAATCATTCCTGTATTTCTAAACACCTTTGGCGTTTGTCCGAAGTGTTCTTCAATTTTAGAAATATGTTTTTTGACTTGTCGTTCGAACTCAGGCAATGAGTTCAAATAGGCGAGAGAATGATAAAATGTTTGACCAATAAATTCTACTTGCCCTGTTTTTGATAATTCAATAAATGATTGTAAAACATCAGGGCGATGGTTTTCCATTTGCTCAATCAAAGTCCCAGAAAGAGATAAACAGAACTTAAAATCCTTTCCTAAGCGATTGATGTTTTCCATCATGATCGCATTCATTGGTAAATAACAATCATTAGAAATTTTATCCAAAAAATCCTTATTCATGTTATCATCTTCATAGAAATGATCATGTCCGATTTTGAAAAAATCATAAGGCTTTAACCGATTTGGTTGATGTAGATTAAAATATAAACAAACGTTTTTCATTGTATGATTTTAATAGTTTTCCGAATAAGGATGATTATCTTTTCCCTCCGTTTAATTCATCTTGTAGTTTTTCCAACGTTTTCCATTTTCCTTCCGATGCTAACTCTGCTTGCTCAGCCCAAGTACTTGGATCGTGCGAACTGAATTGCCCTTCTGCATCTGTCAAAATAGATTTCAATTTACTAAATTTTGCATGAGATAAATCAGAGTAAGAATAAATTCCACCTTCGTTTAAAATAGACTCAATCTTAGGTCCAATTCCTTCTATTTTTTTCAAATCATCCTTTTGAATATCAGAAGGTGCAGCAGGAGTTGTTGGCTCAGGTTGTTCTGTTGATTTTAGGACAGTCTGAGGTAACGGCATTTCTACCGGAGGATTGTCACTTGTAACATCGTAACCCAAAACATGAGAATATGCTTCTAAAATTCCTTCTACCGCGTGTTCCCAAGTAACAGTTTTTATATCATCAAAAGTTTTGGAAACCACATCATTTCTTAACTCTTCATCCTCAATTAAATCAATAATATGTTTTGCCATCAAATCAACATCCCAAAAATCAGCAGTTAACGCATGTTGCATTACTTCAGCAGCACCTGACTGTTTTGAAATAACACAAGGAATTCCAAACTGGGCAGCTTCCGCAGCAGATAATCCGAATGGTTCAGAAACAGAAGGCATACAATACACATCTGCCATAGCTAATAATTTATTTACTTTTTCACGATTAAGGAAACCGGTGAAATGAAATTTATTACCTACTTTTCGATAAGCACCACTTTCGATTGTTCGCTTTAGTCGATCTCCACTTCCTGCCATCACAAATCGAACATTGTCATTTTTTGCAATTACTTTTGAAGCAACTTCAAGGAAAAATTCTGGCCCTTTTTGTCCTGTAATTCTACCTAAAAACAAAACTAATTTTTCGGGAAAAGTTTTTTCAGCTCTGAATGTCTCAACTGGTTCCACTCCGTTGTGAACTGGGAATATTTTTTGAGGATTAATTCCATAATGTTTTTCAACAATGGTTCCGGTGTATTTACTAACAGGGATTACTGCATCTGCGATCTCCATTCCATATTTTTCCAAGTCATAATTCCATCCTCGAGCATCTGGCCCAGCACGATCATAACTAAGTGCATGTGCATGAATTACAAGAGGTTTTCCACTTTGATGCTTCACTTTAATTCCAGCTAACATTGTCATCCAATCGTGAACATGGATCACATCAAAATCTAAATCAGCAGCTAATGCTGCCACATATTCAGCATACTCAACCACTTTTTGTTGTACGTCGTCTCCATACATTTCATCTAATTCAAAACGACTAAAAAAAGTAGTATCAGTAGTTGATTCCGAAAATTGATTAGCGTATGTGGAAGTCTGAAAATGAGTAGACTGAGAAGTCGTACCATCCGTTTTGGTTTTTTCTAAAGAAGGATAGGGAGAAACATTTTCCATTCCTTCAGCAAAAAGAGTTCTTGCAAAAGCATTATATTTTTTTGAAATTTCTTCGTGTGAGTGAAGAGAGTTCTTACTTATTTTTACATCAATATTATTCAATCCAACAACATTAGCATTATCCAAGATAGAGACTTGACTTGCTTTAGGAAGGATAACAGTAAGATCTGTTTGTTTTGCTAATGCTTTGGCGATTCCATAACAAGCGATGGCTAAACCACCACTAATTAAAGGTGGAAATTCCCATCCAAGCATGAGGACTTTTACTTTTTTCATCACAGTATAGATTGTTTAACGGATTAAAGGAGTTTTGGAAAAATGAAAAAAAAAATTCAATTGCAAAAGTAAAATAATTTTTACTTAGTGTCTTTTTTACAAAAAGTATACTAATTTTTTTACTTTTGATTAAATGTACAAAAACATTAGGTTTTTTAATACGTTTAGAAAAAAATATTGATATAATTTGAATGTTGTTTTGGGTATTTATGCTAAATCTTATTTCAGGTAAATGCCTTTCAAGTATTAAATTATATTTTAATTTTTTGAATGAATTTTTGTATTAAATTTGCATCTGTTTTTACTAAAAAATAACCTAACATATCAAGTCAAAATGAACGAATTTATAAAAGAAAATATAATGACAAGGACTGAAAATGAAAAATATCCTAAGGCGATTGTTTCTTTTCGTCAAGAAGGCAATCAATTTTATTTTACCTGTGAAAATGATGTGGAACTTCGAGTAACGGTATTTACAGATCGATTAATTCGATTCCGATATGCAACCATTGGAATATTTGAAAATGACTTTTCATATGCCATTGATCAGAAATTTCAGCCAACTCCTCCTGTACTGGAATTCAAAGAAAAGGAAGACCATTTTAGAATAACCACGAAGCGTGTAATTTGCAGAATTAATAAAGAAGATTTGACTGTTAAAATGATGGACAAATCAGGAACTATTATTTGCGAAGATGAAAAAGGATTCCATTGGGAAGATGATGATACTCATGGAGGTGCAATTGTACAGATGAGCAAAAAGTTGCAAAGCCAAGAGAATTTTTATGGTTTAGGAGATAAAACGGGAAAAGCAAACATGCGGAAAAATCGTTATTCGATTTGGGGAACAGATTCATATGGCTATGGAGCGGGGACTGATCCTTTGTATAAAAATGTTCCGTTCTATTATGGAATTCATGATGATATTAGTTACGGAATTTTCTTTGATAATTCCTTTCGGAGTTACTTCGATTTTGGACATGAGCGAGCGAATGTTACTAGCTTTTGGGCAGAAGGGGGAGAAATGAATTATTACTTTTTTTATGGACCTGAGTTGATGGATGTGGCAGAACAATTTGTTGATTTGACTGGTAAACCGGAGTTACCTCCAATGTGGGCTTTGGGCTATCATCAATGTAAGTGGAGTTATTATCCTGAATCAAAGGTTAAGGAGGTTACTGCGGAATTTAGAAGAAGAAAAATTCCTTGTGATGCGATTTATTTAGACATTGATTATATGGATGGCTTTCGATGTTTTACTTGGGATAGTGAAAAGTTTCCAGAACCAAAGCGAATGATTGATGAGTTGGAGGAAGATGGTTTTAAAACGGTCGTGATGATTGACCCAGGAATAAAAGTCGATAAAAATTATTGGGTTTGTAAGGAAGGTTTGGAAAAAGATATGTTTTGCAAAAGGGGAGATGGGCCACTTTTAGTTGCGCCAGTTTGGCCAGGTGACTGCTTCTTTCCTGATTTTACAAAACCAGAAGTTAGAGAATGGTGGGCTGGATTATACAAAGAAATGATTGCAGATTTAGGAGTGCATGGTGTTTGGAATGATATGAATGAACCTGCGATTTTCTTAGCTGATAATTTTACTCAATCTGAGAAAACATTTTACAATGATGTTCGCCATGATTATGATGGAAATCCTTGTACTCATAGAAAAGCACACAATGTGTATGGAATGCAAATGTCTCGTGGAACTTATCATGGATTAAAACAAAATGCTCCTGATAAAAGACCTTTCGTAATCACTAGATCAACTTATGCTGGAGGCCAAAGATATTCTTCAGGGTGGACAGGTGATAATGTAGCAACTTGGGAACATTTGAAAATAGCGAATAAACAATGTCAAAGAGTGGCTATTTCTGGAATGTCATTCATTGGTTCTGATATTGGAGGATTTATCGATCAGCCTGATGGTGAATTGTATTTGCGGTGGCTACAAATGGCAGTTTTTCATCCATTTTTTAGAACACATTCATCTGGTGATCATGGAGAGCAAGAACCTTGGGCATTTGGGGAAAAGATTGCAGAATTATCTCGTAGAGCGATTGAGTTTAGGTATCGGTTATTACCATATATGTACACTACTTTTTGGCAGCACGTGACGAAGGGAACTCCAATGTTGAGACCTTTAGCGTTTTTGGAGCAACAAGAAAAAGATACCTTACATCGGATGGAAGAGTTTGCTTTGGGAGATCATATTTTGGTTTGTCCAATTTCTCAACCAAAAGTGGATGGCCGTTGGATGTTTTTGCCTAAAGGTGATTGGTTGAATTTCTGGACAGATGAAAAAACTGAATCAAATCTTGAGTTTTGGGCGCCTACTGAGTTAGATGAAATTCCTGTTTTTGTTCGGGCAGGAGCAGTTATCCCTTCATTTGAATCAATGCAATATGTAGGGGAAAAAGAAAGACCACAAATTTACTTGCACGTATATTATATTAAAGGAGAAAATAAAAGTCAATTTTACTTAGATGAAGGTGAAGGATATGGTTATGAAAAAGGAGAATTTACTTTGCGTAATTATATTGTTAAAGGTGATGAAAATAAGTTAACAGTTACGCAAAAAAGAGAAGGTGATTTTGAAAACTTATGTAAAGATTTTAAAATTATAGTTCATGCCTTACCTCAAGATTTAAAAAGCGTCAAGGTAGGAGAGGAGACGATTAAATTTTCAAAGGAGCAGGATAAGAAGAAAGAAGTTATTGAAATAAAAGTAAATCGAGATTTCGAAGAGATATTATTAGAGTGGTAAGAATCATTGCAATTTAAACTTCAAACACCCTAATTTTGTTAACGATTTATTAAAGACGCATTTATCATTGCTATTTTTACAATAAAGGTTTAAAATTTGTTCTTTCAATAGATGGAAATCATTTTCCGCTTTTAATAAATAATACCAAATAAAATATGAAAAGAATTTTGCTAGCACTTTCTGCATTATTTTTTATTTCATTCTCCATTTTAGCTCAAGGTGGCTACGAGATCAAAATTAAAATTAATGATTTTGACCAAAAGCAACTTTATCTTGGATATCATTATGGCGACAAGCAATATATCAATGATACAGTAGATATTGATGATAAAGGTTATTTTACTTTCACAGATGAGGAGCCACTTAAAGGGGGAGTTTATTTAGTAATCATGCCTCCTGATAATCAATATTTTCAATTATTAATAGACGAAGGGCAGCAATATTTTTCTATCGAAACTAGTGTTAAAGATCCTGTTGCCAATATCAAAATCAATGGTTCAACTGATAATCAATTGTTTTATGATTACTTAAATTTTTTGAGTGGAAAAATAGTAGAGCAAAAAGAACTCAGTAAAGACAAGGATTCTCCTGATGAATCAAAGAAAGCAGCGGCTAATGAAAAATTAGAAGCTCTTGATGCTCTGGTCAAAAAATATCAAACTGATCTTGTTAAAGATCACCCAAAGACAATTTCGACAATGATGGTTAAGCCAAATTTGGCGAGTCCAATGCCTACTTTTGAAGGAACAGAGGAAGAGAAGTCTATGAAGCGATATGTGTATTATAAAAAGCACTATTTTGATAATCTGGACTTAGGAGATTCACGGTTATTGAGAACGCCATTTTCACGCCTGGCTTCTTGTTCCAGGACCTTCACAAAAGCTGGGATTACAACTTTGCAGACCTTCTGGAAACGGCTGGAGTCGCCTTGAAAGCGTGCGTTGCTCATCACGCACGCTTGGGTAACTGTGATTTCTGCGGCCCAATGGCGGCGTGGTACTTGTATGAGATTCCGTTTGTGACACAAATCCAAGTTCGTTCGCAGCCAGGCCACGTGTTCGCTCTATTCAAAGTGAGTGGCAACGACACGTGGTGGGTTGCGGACCCGTGGGGCTACCAGCTGTATTTGGATACAAATTTGGAGGCCAAGCAGATTAAGTATGATCGACACGGAATTTTCCAACGTGTCGCGTGCAAACTCGAGGATCACAAGGCATTATCA
>CAJQQY010000219.1 GCA_905480595.1 uncultured Saprospiraceae bacterium
TCATATCCCCACCAATCTAGTGGCCAATAATTGGTAGACGTTCCCCAATTCCCAGGTCGGATGCTATTGTTAGCAGGAGTCCATGAATAAGTACTCATTGCTAAATCAGTAAGGGCATCTCGATGAGCACCGAATCCAGCACCTCCGCCAAAGTCCTTGAGATAATCCCAAGGCATATTGTCATAAATTTTAAATAAGTAAGTATCCATCAAATCTCTGTCACTCCATACATCACTTTCCGTAATTCGATCCAATGGTGGTTCGTTTAAAAAATCTTTTTGACATGAAGTTGTGGCTAAAATAAGTATAGTCAATAATATAATATTCCGTTTCATATTCTCTTAGTTTTATTTTATAGTGTTAGGCTAATTCCAAAAGTGAAAGATTTGTTCTGTGGATAATACCATCCAGTCGAAGATTGCATTTGTGGATCAAATTCTTCTTCATAAGTTTTTAAAACAAATAAGTTATATCCTGTTGCAAACAATCTGACTTCTTTAAATCCTCCATCTTTTTTTCCAAATTTGGGTAAAGTATAACTTAGGTTAATGTTTTTAAATCGAAGGTGATTCCCACTTCTTTTCCAAAAATCAGAGTAGCGATAATTGTTATCATTAAATCCTCCATCTGAAATTCTTGGAAATCTTGCTCCAGTATTTTCAGGAGTCCAATAATCTAATTGGTAAGTATAGCCATTGAAACCATTTCGAAGAGGACTTTGTGCTTCTCCATCGAGATAAATATCATAACCTGCTGCACCTGTTAACAAAACAGATAAGCTGAAATTTTTATAGTTAGCAGATAAGTTCAATGAAAAATTGTAGGCTGGTTTATCTCCATTCCCAAATACTTTTTGATCTCTTACATCAATTATATTATCACCATTCAAATCTACATATTTTACATCACCAGCTTGAAGACTTGTATTCCCATTGTTATCTTGAATTGGACTTGCTTCTATGTCTTCTTGGTTTTGAAAAAGTCCATCAGAAATATATCCTCTTCTTAAACCGGTGAAGCCACCCGTGACGGTAAGATTCTGTCTCATGAATTCATCCATGATTATTGCTTCATCAATAAACTCTGCAGTTTCTCTTGAATAAGAAAAATTCGCCATAGCTCCAACTGTCCAACTTTCATTTAAAGTCTTATTGTATTTTGTAGATATTTCAAATCCTTCATTGGAATATTCATGGAAATTTTGCGCAGCTAACCCAACACCCAACGTGCTCGGCACACTACCGGATGCAAATGCTAAAACGCCATCTTTATATCTTTTAAAATAGTCAAATGAAAATGTCAAATCTCGGTTGAGAAATTCCATGTCAACACCTACATCATAAGTAGTAATGGTTTCCCAGGTCAAATCTTTATTTGCCAGCGCCGTATTATCAATCGTAGGAATTGCTGTTTCATTGATTGCAAAAAAGAGATTATAAGTAAATCCTGATAACCATTGGTAAGCAGCTGTTCCATCATTTCCAGCTGTCCCAACTGAACCTCTTATCTTAAGATTTGGAATAACTTCTTTTAAATTTCCAAAGAAAGGTTCTTCAGAAATTCTCCATCCCGCAGAAACTGAAGGGAAAAAACCCCACTCATTACCTGGTGCAAATCTTGATGAGCCATCATATCTAAATGATGATTCCAAAAAATATTTTGTTTTGTAATCATAACTTACCCTTCCCACTAATCCCAAACGATTTTCTCGATACTCTCCACCATTTGCATCTTTGTTTTCGTTAGATCCTGCGAATAATTGATCAATCAAATCTGACTGAAAATCTTGTCGTCTTCCTAAGAAATTCTCTCCTTGATTTTTTTGCATTTCCCCCAGCAGCAATCCTGAAATACTATGATTATCAAATAACCGATCATAACTAATGGATTGTTGCAATACATAATTATTGCTATAACTATTAGACTGAGTCAACACCGTTTCGCTAAAAGAACCTTCTGGACTTGCTATAAATTCATCATACTCTCCCGTTAATCGGTTAAGGGTATAGAGTTCATAACTTTTACCCCATTCCTTACTGTAGAAAACATTATTAACTAAAGACGCATATGATTTTACTTTTAGTCCTCTTACTCCTAATTGTTCCACATCCCATTCAAGAGATAATTTTGCATCAATATTATTATTTCTTGCTCGATAATATCCTGCATTGAAATCTTTGATTCCTTCGATAATATGGTTTGGACTAAAACTTGGACGGGCAGGAGTTCCATCGGGATAGTAAGCTATATTGGTCGGTAAGGCTCGACTCAATTCTCTAAAAATATTGTAGGCTGAATAACCAGGAGCTTCATTAATTCTTCTTCTTCCAGCTAAATTTATTTGAAGATTTAAAAACTCAGAAACATCAGCATTAATATTTGTACGTAAATTATATTGCTGATAACTCAACACATCTTCCGTATAATTTGATCCTTGATTCAAAAAACCAGCAGAGACAAAATATTTCATTTTTTCATTTCCACCTGTCAAGTTTAAATTATGTCGTTGTTGAAATCCCCAGTCTTTGAATATTAATTTTTTCCAATCTTCATTTGGATAATTAATTGGATCTGAGCCTGACCGAAATAATTCAATTTGCTCTTCGGTATAAAATGGAGTTTGACCGTCGTTACGTAGACCCTCATTTAGTACTGTTGCATATTGAATCGAATTTAAAAAATCAGGATATTGAGTAAATGCAGTATTTGTAAATTGATTGTTATAATTTAATTCTGGTTTTCCAGTTTTACCTTTCCGAGTCGTTACCAACACCACACCATTTCCACCTTGCACTCCATAAACAGAAGCTGCTGCTGCATCTTTTAAAACAGAAATATTTTCAATTTCATTAGGATCTAAATCGTCAATATTTCCAGGAGAGCCATCTACAATTACTAAGGCATTTCCAAAATTTCTAACCTCGAAAGAAGAACCACTAAACCCTGGCTCTCCACTTCCTTGTCGTACAAATAACCCTGAAGCCAATCCTTCTAAGCTATTACTTACACTAGGTACTGGTATTTTTTTCAAAGTTTCGTTACTGATAGTAGAGACTGCTGATGTTAATTTAACTTTAGATTGTTTTCCATATCCAACAACCACGACTTCATCTAAAAGTTGTCCTGAAGCTAGAGCGACATTAATGACGCGTTGATCTCCAATTTCAATTATTTGAGAAGTAAATCCGGTGTAAGAAAACTGAAGAGAAATTGCATCTGCTCCAACTTTGAGCGTATAATTTCCATCAATATCCGTAGCTGTACCTGAATCAGTACCTACCACCAAAATATTAACACCAATTAGCGTTTCTCCATTAGAAGCATCTGTAACGTTACCACTTACCTCAACCTGAGCGTTGAGCGAAAAAGCGAATAGGAAAAATAATAGGAAGAGAATTTTTTGTTTAAGCATAATGTTGATTTTTCATTTAAAGGTTTAATTAGGTTTCGAAAAACCTGTTATCAATATGTGAAGCATCTTGAGTATGAACCTTAGATTTCGTTTCTATTAAGTTAATTAGACGAATATAAGCTCATGAGGTGCACATTGTAATATTTTATACTACGACAATACTACGACAGGCCTATAATACCTTGTAGAATATAGGTTCTCCAATAAAATATTATACTGAATGGGAAAAAATCAGGAACTAATTTCACTATTAAATGATGTGATAAATTTAGACAAGTCTTTACTCTTATCTAATTTTAGGCGTTTTTTCAGGCGATAACGACTTTGTTCAACAGCTCGTGTTGAGATATTAAGTAGGGAAGCAATCTCTTTTGTACTTAGATTCATACGCAAAAGGGAACATAAGCGTAAATCATTTTTGGTAAGCTCTGGATATTTTTCAACTATTTTATCTATAAATTTTTGATCAACTTCATTAAAGTATAGGTTAAATTCTTTCCAATAATCTTCATTTTGTAATTCACCATCTAATTTACGTACCAAGGATCTTAGGTTCTTTTCAGGCGTTTTTTGTAAATCAATTAAATCTTTTTTAACCTCGGTGAGTATTTCATTTTTGTGAGCCATTTGAACGGAGGAAAACATTAATTTAGAATTTTTTGCCTCTACTTCTGTAGCCAATTTTTCATTTTGTAATTGTAATATTTTTCGCTTTGATGCTGCCTCTCTTCTTTTTATCCAAAAAAACAATACTGTGGAAATCAAACCTATTGAAAAAATGAATACGAAAGACCTAAACCAGATGGTCTGCCAATAAGGTGGTTGAATATTAACTCTGATAGAGGCTAACTTTTCTTTATGTTTTACTTTAAAATTATACGTTCCTGGGTCTAAATTAGTGTAGGTTACACTTCGTTGTCCAGGTGAAGTGTATTGCCAATCATCATTGAAACCTTCCATTTGATAAGCAAATACATTTTCTAAAGGATTAGTATAATCTATCGCAGTAAAATCAATAGAAAAAGATTGATCCAAATAACTTAGCCATAAATTACTGCTACTCTCAATAGGTT
Source organism: uncultured Saprospiraceae bacterium (assembly GCA_905480595.1). GTDB lineage: Bacteria > Bacteroidota > Bacteroidia > Chitinophagales > Saprospiraceae > CAJQQY01. The sequence goes on from CAJQQY010000219.1 coordinate 4,486, forward strand.
CTTCTAAAATGACTCTCCCATCTGGTAATTTTCCAATTGGAATACTCTTATTGTAAATTTTAAAATCCGTAAATAAAATCTCAGGTTCTATATTATTTTCCTTTACCTTTTCTGGTCTAATCGCATTTAACCCATTAATTCCTCCAAAGTAAAGTTTTCCATTCAAATCGGTTAGAATCGCCTCTTGATTAAATTGATTTGAATTTTGAGAGGTTCGAAAGCTGAAATTTTTTATAGCTTTGGTCTTTTTGTTTAATCGACTAATGCCTCTAAAAGTTGTAATCCAAATTAACCCGTTTTTATCTTCGGTGATTCCCATTACACTATTTGCTATCAAACCATCCTTTTGATTTATTCTTTCAAATCGTCCTTCTCCTAACCAACGATTTAATCCACCGCCTTCTGTACCAATCCAAATATCCCCATTACTGTCTTGAAAAATAGTTCGTATTTCATCATTACTGATAGAAAATGAATCCAATGGATTGTGCTTGAAATGCTTAAAATAATTATTGGATTCATCGACAACATCTAATCCATTGTCAGTAGAACCAATCCAAACTCTGTCTGATTTATCCACAAAAATGGTCGCAATAATTGGGTCAGTCGAACTATTTAGGTTAGTCGTTTTTGGTTGATAACGATTGATTTCTTTGGTCCGTATATCAACCGTGTGGATGCCATCACCCAAAGTTGCTACTAATAATTCTCCATTTTTTCTTTCCGAGATCGACCAAACATTAGGTCGCCACTCCATAAAATGTTGGAATGATTTAGTAGTGGGATTATATAGGTCTAAACCTCCCGCAAAGAGTCCAACCCATAGTTGTCCTTGGCTATCTTCGAATAATGTTTTTACTTCATTTGAAGCAATAGAGTTGGGATCAGAAGGATCGTGGATAAAAGAGTAAGCTTCAAATTTATCATGTTCTTTGTTCAACAAATTCAAACCACTACCATCTGTTCCAACTAAGATTTGACCGTTTCGACTTTGTAAAATAGAAAGCGTAGATTGATTTGATACGTCACCTTTATCAGATGAGTATGGAGCAAAAAAATTAAACCAAGTTTTGTAGGGTTTGAATATATTGATACCTCCATTAAATGTTCCTATCCAAATATTTCCAGTTCTATCTCTAAAAAAACAAAGCAAAGAATTACTATTTAGACCAGTTTTGTCCTCAATTCGTGATTTATAAAATGACATTTCCTCTAAATTCGAATCATATATATTTAAGCCATTCCCCTCCGTTGCAATAAATAGTCTTCCATCCTCCGTTTTAAATAAATCCATTACCGCATTTGAATTAATAGATGTTTTCCCATTTCCTTCAGAAAAATGAATATAACTTCTATCTTTTAAATTCATTTTATAAAGCCCTGTTCCTTGTGTTCCTATCCAAAGATATTCATCATCTAATAAAAGTTTTTTTCTAAAGCCACTCATATTAGGATGATTGGGTAACATCTCGTGACTAGTGGCAAACTGATTGTCATTGACTAAATAATTCAGACCTCCTCCTGCTCCTGCAACCCAAATCACTCCATACTTATCTTCCACTAAATCAAAAATTACATCACTTGAAAGATTGTTATTCTTTTTATTAAAAATTTGAAAGGCTTTGTTGGTAGGGTTATATTTTATAATACCCGCACCGACAGTAGTCACCCAAATATTCCCAGCTGCATCTTCAAAAAAACATGAAATTTCAAATCCTTTAATCGCAACAAAAGCAGAGTCAGATTGAAGATTTATAAACCTGTCACTTGACTTAGCTTTAAAATTAATACCTTGTTTATTTGT
>CAJQQY010000220.1 GCA_905480595.1 uncultured Saprospiraceae bacterium
CAAAAACAATATGCCTGGCGCCATTTTTAAATTGAATTGGGATAATACTCATCCACTTGGTTTTGGAATGTCTGATTATTATTTTTCTTTAAAAACGAGTTCGCGTCATTTTCAATATTTGAAGAATACTTCGAATGTGGGGTACATTGGAAAAAATCCTTTGGTACTTGGTTTTGCAGGTTCGAAAGCGAAGAAGGCACAAGAGGAAACGACTGTTTTTGCGGTGCAAAGAATGGGTCGTGGGAATGTGACTTATATGGTTGATAATCCATTGTTCCGTGCATTTTGGTATCAGGGAAAAATGGTTTTTGCAAATGCAATTTTTTTGAATCAGTAATATTTTTTTGCCACTGACTTGGACTGACTATTATGACTTTTAATGACTCACCCAGAGTAATAAGGAATAAAATGAGAGAGTCTTAAAAAAGTCATAATAGTCAGTCCAAGTCAGTGGCAAAAAAAACTAAATATCATTTAACATGAAAGCACAACCTTTTCATTTAGCATTTCCAGTTACGAGCCTAGAAAAAACTCGCGAATTTTATGAAGGATTACTTGGCTGCGAAGTTGGTCGAACTTCCGAACGATGGATTGATTTTAATTTTTGGGGAAATCAAATGTCCGCTCACTTAACAGAAGAACCAATTGCTGAACCTGCAGCCAATCCCGTGGATGGTAAGCAAGTTCCAATTAAACATTTTGGTGCTATCCTCGAAATGGATGAATGGAAAGCACTCGCCGAAAAATTAAAAGCCAACGGAATTGAATTCATCATCGAACCTTATATTCGATTCGAAGGTGAGGTAGGCGAACAAGCAACCATGTTTTTTATGGATCCAAGCGGTAACGCTTTGGAATTTAAATCATTCGCTGATTTCGATCAGATTTTTGCGAGTTAATTTTTTTGCCGCTGACTCAAGTTGACTTTCATATGACTCTCACAAACATTTTTTCGCCAAAATAATTTGATCTGCGAAAAGTCATAATCAGTCATCTCAAGTCTGCGGCAAAAAAACTACGGTTTTACAACTATCAACTTCCCATTCGCAACTCCATTTTCTTTTCTAAATCGTATCAGATAAAATCCTTCCGACAATCCACTCAAGTCAACTCGCATCTCCCCTGCTGGAACATTTTCAAAACGCCTCACCACTTTTCCATCAGATTGAATAATCATAATTTCAGAAATCGATTCTTGTAATTGTAATGTTACACTTGTGCTTGCGGGGTTAGGAAAATATTTTACATTATTTAAAATTGATTTATCTTCTTTGATGACAATGCTATTTGAATTTGTATTTGCTTGATTACTGGCAAAAAGAACTTCATTATTTGGCTCCTCATCTTCTTCTTCCTCTTCTTCACATGATTCTCGATTCGTGTACTGTCCAATTAATCGAACCAACAAATCATTTAATTTCTCCACTTTATAATCTTTATTTTTTGGCTTTAAATGTGAGTTTCCAATTCCACTATCGTCTGTGATAAAAACATACGTGCCAGTCGTTGCCAAAGCCATCGTCTTCATCAAATATTCTGTCGAGCGATTGATTCCGCTTGCCGTAACTGGAATAATTTTGATTCCTTTTTCTGCAGCCATCCGAATTGATTTTTGTAAGGAAGAAATATTATGCTGCTGCATATGAGGAGGTGCGTCGAGTACTAAAAAAACAATTCTTGCGATAGCTTCTTTGCTCCAATTTTGTTTTTGAATCGTCTCTTCCAAAGCTGCGTCAACTGCTTCTGGAAAATCACCACCGCCACCTGCTCTTTGCTTTTTAATAAAATTCACAGTCTTCGAAATATCAGAATCCAACGGACTTGATTGAGTCAAGTACGCATCACTCACATCTCGATAAAAAACAGAACCTAGTCGAATATCTAATTCATCATCAGACTTCTGAACTCGTTCGATGACATTTTGTAACTCAGATTTTAAGTAATTAATTTCATCTCCCATCGAACCAGTTGCATCCACCGCAAACATGATGTCTACCTTGTTTGACAGATTACAATCAGTTTTGATTTTTATCTTGTTGACTTTTTTGTACGGTTTTGCTTTTCTGATGGTGTGTGTTTTTCCATTGTACCTTGCAATGATTTTTAAATTTCTAGCATCTTCTCTCCTATCGAAAATGCCTGCCCATAAATCTGCTTTTCCTTCATTGTCAGTTTGAGAGGTCCAAAGAACATTTCTCTTCGGATTCACTAATTCCACTTGCACATCTGCTAACGGTTGACCTTTTTTATTTTTCACTAACACAGCATACCGATTAGTCAAATAAAATTTCCAATCACTTTTTGCACGTTTATAATCCTTATCTTTTTGTTGGGTCTTCCAAGCTTTCCAATGATCAGCATCACGCCATTCTGCAGCGGTGAGTTGACCTGCTTTTGGAGTTTTCACTTTTGGAGGAGTGAGTGTGTTTTTTTTCAAAACAATAATTTTCGATGGGTCTAGTTCGATCATTGGAAAATTATTTTTGATGTCAATCTTATCTCTTAAGACATAATCAGTTGATTCAAAAAATTTATTATCCATAATTAAAATCCTAGAATCCTCCGTCAATATTTCTTCTTCCACATCAGTTGCAATAATGGAAACTCTTGAATCCTTCAACATTTTTTTCCCTTTCACTCTGACTCCGTCAATATAATAATCAGTTGTAATGCTTCGAGAACCTTTTACAGAAATGTCAGTACCATCATCTGAAGTTTTTACTCCAGAAATCGAGGTTGCTAAAGCTGAAATATCTCTAGTTGGAAGGCTACGGATGTGCGAACTTGTTACTGTACTTCCAGTTGAGGTTGCATCCATCGAGTGCAATGGAATTTTGTAACCAGTAACCACCACTTCATCCATTACTGCTCCTCCTGTGCCTATTTTGACATTTAATTTTGTAGCCTTTCCTGCTTTCGCAATAACACCGCTAACCAAACAATCGACATAACCTGTATAAGATACTTTAACATCATAACTTCCTGGATCAATACGAATACTATAATTACCATCAATATCTGATGTTTCACCAGCCACAAAAACGCCTGCTTTACTCACTATGACATTGGCAGCGATCATCTCTTCACCAGTTTCTTTGTCTGTGATTTTTCCAGTTATGGAAGTTTGTGAATGTATTGTTATATTTTGAAAAAAGAGGAAACAAATTACCCACGGAATCGCATAAAAATTTTTCATAGATTTATTTTTTTAGTTTAATAAATATGCTTTCCCTTATTGACGAGAAGTGGGTGGGAAATGGTTGTGAGTTTTTTTTTGCCGTAGATTGGGTTGGCTTTTTATGAATACTCATGCTACTTGTTTAATTAAAATACACTCAGTAAGAACAATCATAAAAATCTGCGGCAAAAAAAAAGCCGCACCTAAAGATGCAGCTCAAGCTCAAACATTAGCTGTACAATGCAAATTGGAGCCTGACTGTACAGCATGAAAAAGCACGTTATTCAATTATTCACATTAACTCTACATTTTCATTGTGTGAAGGATACTCCTGGGGTTATGGTTATTATTTCATTGATATTTCGGGTTGGGAGGATTTTTATTTTTTCAGAGGTTATTTCAAGTTTATTTGGATTTTCATCTTGACGAATAAGTGGAATACAAATATTCATTACAACAATATTTAACATCTGTAATTTTAAATCCGTACTCAATAGAACATCTACTTTTGTTGCTTGACCTTCGTTTACAATTATTCCCGTTATTTTTTGAGTAGGATATCCTGTGTAAGAAATTTCCATGTCATATTTTCCTGAATCAACTTGAATACTATAATTTCCATCAATGTCAGTTGTTGCACCTTTTATAAAAGCTCCTTTTTGTGAAATAATAATATTTGCGAAAATCATATCTTCACCAGTATTCTTATCACTTATTTTTCCTGTAATCGAAGTTTGTCCTATTCCATTTTTTCCAAAAAGAACGATTAGAAAAACTAAAAAAATCCAAATCGTATATTTATTTATCTTGAAAAAGTCCATTTTAGTTTTTTTAAAAATCACCCATTTCGCAACTTGACTTGGAAAGTCAAGCTACGTAAACTCAAGTTTAAAATCGAGTCATGTTTTTGGGTGTAATGCAACTTAAGATAAATTTGAATAGAGATAGATTTTGTTCATAGCCTTAGTTGCTAAGCC
>CAJQQY010000221.1 GCA_905480595.1 uncultured Saprospiraceae bacterium
TCTCAAGTGGTCAACTTGGAAGGTATTTCCTATAAAACAGCTTCCGATATTTTGTTTGGAACTGAATACGATGAAGCCAAAACAAATGCCATGAACTTTCCATCAAATATTGATGGAGCTGCATTTATTGATGCTGCTGGAAATTATTCCTATGTACTTTGGGCAATTACGACTGAGGATCAAAGTGAAGTAGCGAATGCAACTTACTCTTTCCCTAGCTCATTTAACATTTCTGATTTATACAAAAGAGAATGGGATTATTCTGAGACAAATTCGACTCAAACAATTAGCCCAACGAACGTAGACCTTACAGGTCGTCCAATTTATTTATTGGAAAATCAAACTACAATTGTAATTCCGACTGCTACATTTTTCCCAGACTTTAGTGTTGGCTGTGCACCACTTACAGTTAATTTCGATGATATGTCTCATGCAAATATTGACTCTTGGAACTGGACTTTTACTGGCCCGAATGGATTCAACATGACTTCCACAGATCAGGAGCCATCAATTACATTTAATGACCCAGGAGTTTATACTGCGACACTTGAAGTGAGTAATGCCGCTGGCTCGAATACAACTTCCCAGTTGATTCAAGTTGATGGAATTTTGTCTGGTGGATTTACTTATGTGATAAATGGCAACCAAGTTTCCTTTACTAATACCTCTGTAAATGGGACTAACTTCGCCTGGGACTTTGGGGATTCTCAAGGTTTTACCGATCAAGAAAATCCAACTTATACTTATGCAAGTGATGGATTATATGATGTTGGATTGTCTGTTTCAAATGCTTGTGATACAATTGTGGTTACTCAAGCAATCGAAATTGGAATAGGCTCAGGAGTTCCTCCTACTGCTAATTTTGCAACAAATTTATCAGCAGGTTGTGGCCCACTATCTATAAATTTCATTAACCTTTCTTCAAATGCTACTAACTTCTTATGGACTTTCCCAGGAGGAACACCTTCAACTTCTACGGATCAAAATCCAACAATAATCTATAATACTCCTGGAATTTATAATGCGACTTTAGCTGCTTCAAATGCCTCAGGCACTACTACATTTGAGCAGACAAATTTGATTACAGTTCTTGGAATTCCTTCTCCAAGCTATACTTATGATTTGACGAATTCACCTACTCTGAATTTCACCAATAACTCCTTAAATGGAATTAGTTATTACTGGGATTTTGGTGATGGAAATAATAGTCTATTGCAAGATCCTGTTCATACCTATTCTGCAGGTGGAGCTTATACTGTTACAATGACTGCAGCCAACGGATGTGGATCTGCTTCATTTTCACAAATTATAAATATTGAAGCAAGCAACTTACCACCTACTGCTGGATTTACTTCTGATAATATTAATGGGTGTGCTCCTATGGTAATTAATTTTATGGATAATTCAATTGGAGCAGAAAGTTGGAACTGGACTTTCCCTGGGGGAACTCCAGCAACTTCTACGGATCAAAATCCATCAGTAACTTATGCTACTCCAGGAGCTTACGATGTAACTTTGCAAGTAAGTAATGCGAATGGAACTGATATGACAACAACGATATCATACATAACTATTCTAGAAGAACCTACTTCAAATTATTCATTTACAACATTAGATTCGCTAGCTACTTTTACTAATTTAAGTAGTAGTAATTCATTTAGTTACTCTTGGAGTTTTGGAGATGGAACATTTAGTACTGATCAAAACCCAACTCATATTTATGGTACATCAGGAGTTTACGAAGTAACCTTGACTGCTGCAAATGGCTGTGGTTCTCACTCCACAACATTCTTTGTCGACATCACAACAAGTTCAGGAAATGCTCCTGCTGCCTCCTTTACCGCAGATGTTAACTCAGGATGTAGCCCCTTAGAAGTTCAATTTACAGATCTTTCTGCTGGAGGTGCAACTTCTTGGAACTGGTCTTTCCCTGGAGCAATGCCTTCAACTTCTACGGAGCAAAACCCAACTGTAAATTATCCAAACCAAGGTTCTTACACCGTAACTTTGGAAGTAAGTAATTCTTTTGGAAATGATATTGCTACTCAAGTTTCATACATCAATGTAGAAGGAAATCCAACTTCTGCCTTCTCATCAACATTAAATGCTTTGACTGCAAGCTTTAATAATACTTCTATAAATGCCACTTCCTATTTATGGAATTTCGGTGATGGAAATACAAGTACAGATGCTAACCCAATGCATACCTATGCAATGGGTGGAGGATATACCGTAACTCTTATCGCAACTAACGATTGTGGATCAACAACATTTATAGATAATGTTTCTTTTGTAAATCTTCCAATAGCTACTTTTAATTCAAATATTACAAGTGGTTGTGGCCCGTTGGAAATTCAATTCAATGATAACTCAACTGGAGCAACTGAATGGAACTGGTCTTTCCCTGGAGGAACACCAGCAACTTCTACTAATGAAAATCCAATTGTTACCTACAACACTCCTGGTACTTATAATGTAACCTTAGTAGCCTCTAATACATCTGGAAGTAATTCCAGTACTCAAACGTCATACATCGAAGTATTGAGTGAAGCAACCGCTTCTTTCTCTTCTTCGACAAATGCGCTGAACGCAATATTTACGAATACATCTACAAATGCCACTTCTTTTCTTTGGGGTTTTGGTGATGGAAATATGAGTACAGATGAAAACCCAACTCATAATTATGCAACTGACGGAACTTACATCGTTACGTTGAACGCCACTAATGCCTGTGGAACAGTAACTACAACAGAAACAATTACAATTACGACCTCAGCCGTTGCTGCCTTCTCTGCAAATATTCTTTCTGGATGTACACCATTAATTGTAACCTTTACGGATCAAAGTTCAGGTACTGTTGATAGTTGGTTATGGGAAATTACAGGAGTTACACCGAGTAGTTCAGTCGACCAAAATCCAACTTTCACATTCGATACTCCTGGAACTTATGATGTGACGTTGACAGTAACTAATGCATCAGGAAGTTATCCTAATACTCAAACTTCATATATCGTAGTTGGAACTACTCCAATTGCAGACTTTGATGTTAACTTCTCAGGAGGTGTTTATTCTTTCACAAATAACACAACAGGTGCGACTTCTTACTCTTGGGATTTTGGTGATGGAAATATGAGTACCGATATGAATCCAACTCATACTTATACAACTGATGGAACTTTCGTAACGACATTAACTGCAACTAATGATTGTGGGTCAGTTACAACAACTCAAACAATTACAGTTACAACTATACCAGTAGTTGCCTTCACCGCTGATGTAGTTTCAGGTTGTGCTCCATTAGTAGTTAACTTCATGGACGAAACGACAGGAACAGTTAACAGTTGGTCTTGGGAAATTCAAGGAGGTACACCAAATATTTCTATGGAACAAAACCCAACAATAACTTTCGATACTCCTGGAACTTACGATGTAACCTTAACAGTAACCAACTCTAATGGAAGTTACCCAATCACTCAAACTTCAATGATTGTAGTTGGAGCAGCTCCAACAGCTGCCTTCGATGCAAACTTAATTGGTTCAGTTTATTCATTCACGAATAACTCAATTGATGCGACAAGTTTCGTTTGGGACTTCGGAGACGGAAGTATGACTAGTACTGAAATGAATCCAACTCACTCATATGCATTGAGTGGTTCATATACCGTTCAATTGATTTCAAATGGTCCATGTGGTGCTGACACAACTGAATTATTACTAGCAGTAGTTGCTGCTCCAATGGCAGCTTTCAGTTCAGATACAACTTTTGGATGCGCTCCTTTCATGGTTCAATTTACAGATCAGTCTGCTAACGCAACAGCTTGGAACTGGACATTCGACGGCGGTACACCAAGTTCTTCTTCAGATCAAAATCCATTGATCTCTTATGATACTCCTGGAACTTACGCAGTTACCTTAGATGCATCAAATAGTGTTGGCTCAGATAATATCATGGTCAATTCTTACATCGTTGTTGATGATGTTCCAACAGTTTCGTTCTCTGCTAATGTAGATACAACTCAGGTGGTATTTTTAAATACTTCAATGGGTGGAACTAATCCAACCTACTTGTGGGACTTCGGTGACGGAATGACAAGTACAGATGAAACTCCTACGCATGATTATGCAGGTGGAGGAACTTACATTGTAACTTTAACTGTAACGAATGATTGTGGAACGGAAACATTCGAAATGTCGATAGTCATCACAACTGCAACCAATGAAATTACTTTCTTAGAAGAATTTTTATTGTTCCCTAATCCAAATGATGGACAGTTTACAGTTGTCCTCAAAGGTGAGCCAAAAGATGATCTTCACATTAATTTTATTAATATCATCGGACAGTATATTCACAAAGAAGAAGTAGATTTCACTTCTGGTCAATTGGCAAAAACATTCAACTTTGATCGTTTACCAGTTGGAACTTACATCGTTGAGTTAAAGTCTAATCAACAAGTTTCTTACAAAAAAGTAGTGATCGAATAATCACTTTCTTGTTATAAAATATCAAAGCCCAAGTTTTTCTTTTGGAAAAACTTGGGCTTTTTTTATTAAAAAAACTTAACTCCTTTTCTCAAAAAGCAACCATCTCCCCTCTCCTTACGTTTTATTAAAAACTATTTTTATAAAACAAACAACACCTGCATATGAAAATCTTAATGGTCTGTCTTGGTAACATTTGCCGCTCGCCCCTTGCAGAAGGCATTATGAAAAATAAAATCCAGGAATATGAACTCAACTGGGAAGTTGATTCTGCAGGCACGGGTGCATGGCATGCTGGTGAACTCCCCGATCCTCGCTCCATCAAAGTAGCTCAAAAAAACAACATCGATATCACCAACCAACGAGGACGGCAATTCAAATCTAATGACTTGGATGAATTCGATTTAGTCCTTACCATGGATGCTACTAACTTTCAAAATGTAAGACATTTAGCGACTTCTCCTGAGCAAGAAGATAAGATTCATCTCATTATGAATTTCGTTAACCCAGGTTTTAATCAACAAGTTCCTGACCCATATTATGGTACTGATGGCTTTGAAAGTGTATTCGAAATGCTAGATGTGGCATGCGATGAAATCATTAAAAAATACAGACAAACTCCATAAAAACCAAAAGAGGCTGTCTCATAGGTAAAATTATGGGGCAGCCTTTTTTTTAAATAGAGCCAACGTTAAATTTACTTTCTAAATCGAAGCCTAATCGTCCATGAGTAATGAGAGCACAAAATTTGAAAAATGGATTATATAAGTTC
>CAJQQY010000222.1 GCA_905480595.1 uncultured Saprospiraceae bacterium
CATCTAATTTTTGGGTGTGATGAATTTCCTCTAAAGAAATATCGTAGGAATCATAGGCTGCCATCATCTCCGCTAAAATTTTATTTAGCTTAAAAAATAGATTTACACCCACACTAAAGTTGGAAGCATAGAAAAATCCCCCTTCTAATTTTTTGCAAGCATTTTTTACTTCCTCCATATTTTCTACCCAGCCTGTTGTCCCTGAAATAACTGGAACGCCACATTCAAAACATCTGGTGATATTTTGAATGGCACTTTCAGGTTGTGTAAATTCGATAGCTACATCTGCTTGTTTTAACTCTTCATTTGTCCACGTTTGGGCATTTTGTATATCTACTTTTAGGACTATTTCGTATCCTTTTTCTAGGGCTAGTTGCTCGATGGTTTTACCCATCTTTCCGTAACCGATTAATGCTATTTTCATCTATTTTTTATTTTTATTTTCACTACAGATTACACAGATTTTTTTGAAAACATAATTATATGTAATCTGTGAAAATTTGTGTAATCTGTGGTAAAAAAAATCCTAGTGCCGACAGCTACACTTCGAAGGCATAAAACTATTCGTATTTTTATAGAAAGGTAAATTATTCGATCTACCTTCTTTTTCAAAATAAAATTGGGTTCGTTTTTTATCGTAATTTCCGACTTCATTCATATTTTCAGCGTTATACAATCGGCCATTAATCATAGTATATTTGATTGTCTCAGAATTACGAATATCTTCTAGTGGATTTTTGTCCAGAACTAAAAGATCAGCTAATTTTCCTTTTTTCAAAGAACCAATTTCACTATCCATTCCTAGATAAACTGCACCATTCATTGTGGCAGAACGCAATGCTTGATGATTAGTCATTCCACCTTGCTGCAATAACCAAAGCTCCCAATGAGCACCCAAACCTTGTAATTGACCATGAGCTCCAAGATTAATATTAACACCTGCGTTTTGCAATTTGGTACAACTTTGTGAAGTCAAAATATGTCCATTTTCATATTCCTCATCAGGAATCATTGTACGATGACGTGATCTTGAATCTAAAATTCCTCGAGGCATAAAATTGAGTAATCGATCCTTTTCCCAAATATTTTCTTTTTGGTAAAAATAGTATTCACCATTTACACCACCATAATTAACAATTAGAGTAGGAGTGTTGTGAGCTTTAGAGTGTTTCCAAATCTCAACTACATCTTTGTACAATGGTGCAATGGGAAGATTATGTTCAACTCCTGTGTGGCCATCAATTACCATATTCATGTTGTGATAGAAAAATGATCCACCTTCAGGAACGACCAACATATTTAATTCCCTTGCTGCTTGTAACACTTGTTGGCGTTGCTCACGACGAGGTTGATTATAACTTTTTACAGAAAAAGCACCATAGGCTTTTGTTCTGCGAAGTGCAGATTTTGCATCTTCAACTGAATTGATTATAGCTTTGAAATCACCTTCCGCGCCATATAAAATTGTTCCTGTGGAATGTAAACGTGGACCAATCATTTCCCCCGCTTTGATCATTTCAGCTTGTGAAAAAATCATTTCAGAATTAGATGAAGGATCGTGAGCAGTTGTGACTCCATAGGCCAGATTTGCATAATAATGCCATTGTTTTTTCGGACTTGTTCCGAAGCGGAAATTACCTAAGTGACCATGTACATCGATGATGCCGGGCATGATGGTTTTGCCAGTACAATCGATTACTTTTGCATCCTTTGGAATTTTGATTTTTCCAGATCCAACTTCTGTGATTTTATTGTTAGAAACGATGATCGTTCCATTTTTGATGACTTTATCACCTTCCATCGTGATGATCGTAGCATTGGTAAATGCGATTTTTCCTTCTGGTCTATCAGACTTTAATTTTAAGTCAATTTTCAAACCTGTAGTATCCATAGGAGGAACAGAATCAACTTTTCCTAAGAAAGGAAAACGGTCTTCAATTGAGTTCGTAAAATATTCATTTCCAAGTGTCCAATGTACTTTTTTGCTATCCTTACTCCAATGTAAATTGATTCCTGCATCACGTCCAATTTGTGCAACTGGAACTACTTTGGTTTTTGCAGATAGGCCAACTGCTTGCCCTACTTTTGGCATTGGTGCAATATAAACTTTATATAAGTCTGTGAATGCAATCCATTGGTTATCAGGACTTTGGGCGAACTGGTTAGCGTATTTTGTATTGAAGATGGTTTGTTCATCTGCTCCATTTAATTTGACACTTTTGAAAGCCTTTTTCAAACTGCCAAATAGATAACCACCAGTTTGGAAAAAGATTCTTTCTCCATCTGCACTATAGGAAGGGTACTCACCTTGAGGAGTAACGAGCGTGTGTTTTGTGCCATTTGAAGACATCAGGTATATACCTGGTTCTTTTGAAAAAGTATAACCTTGGTGATCATTACCACCTGCTTTTACGTAGACAATTTGACTTCCATTTGGAGAAAAAGAGGGAGTACGATAATTCCCTTTTTTAGGAGTAAGTTTGGTTGAGTTTCCAGTTGCTAAATTTAATTTTCGAACACTTCCCAACTCATCATCATCCCAAGTAACGTAAACTATTTCTTTTCCATCAGGCGAGAAATTTGGTTCAAATTCAAAGTGGTCAGAAGTAGTAATTCGATTCGGTTTTCCATTTGGTAAATTCATTTTCCAAAGATGACCAACAGCATTAAAAACTAACATTTTTCCATCTGGAGAAGTCGTCGCATTTCGAATTACATTTACATTGAAATTATCATGATCCACTTGATTATCAAATCGCACAGTTTCGTAAACTCGATGCTTCGCATTCACCGTAAAAGCAATGTTAGAAACTTTTTTTGAAGCCACATTTACTTTTTGAATTTTTCCTTGTGCCCAAAAAACGATATCCTGATCATTTGGAGTCCAAGCAAATCCTGGATAAGTACCAAAGATCGCCCAAGCTTCTTGTTGATCTTTTGACATCTCGTAGTTTAAAGGTTTTTCTTCACCAGTTTCTAAGTCATGAATAAATAAAACCGTCTTTGTTCGAACTCTTCGAATGAAAGCTAATTTTTTTCCATTGTGAGAAATTTGAGGACGACTTGCACTACCTGGACCGCTGATAATGGTTTTGGTTTCTCCTTTTTTTCGATCATATCTTTTGATCACATATATTTGAGAATTAGGATCTTTATTATATTGAAAATATCCACCTGGATAAACATCTTCAGAATAATAAACATATTGACCATCAGGAGAAACGCTGGGTTCATTGATATCTTGCTGATCATTTTTTCGCTTTGTCAATTGTATTCCCTCGCCGCCAGTAATATGATACATCCACAATTCTCCAGCACCAAGTGACCGTTGAGAAGTAAAATGTTTTCTTCCGATCACATAGTTACTATTGTCCACCCAAGTACCATTATTGAGCAATCTAAATTTTTCTTTAGTGATTTGTTTTGCATCAGAACCATCAGATTTCATCGTCCAAAGATTATCTCCACCGCCTGCATCACTTGTAAACAAAATATGTTTTCCATCAGGACTAAATCTAGGTTGCAATTCAAATGCTAAACCTGTTCGCAAAGTTTTTGCTTTTCCACCACTCATTGGAATGGAATAAATATCACCCATCATATCAAAGACGATAGTTTTTCCATCTGGACTGACATCAAGATTCATCCACGTTCCTTCATCGGTTGTAAAATTAAATTCAGTAAATTTTCCAGGAGGATTATTGACATCCCATTTTTTCTTATCCTTTTTTTGGGCAAAGGAAAATTGGAAAAGAAATATGAAAAGGGAAAGAGTTAAAAGTTTAGTAGGTATTTTTCTCATGGTTTTATTTTTAGGAAATAATTTAAAAGTCTGATTATTAAAAGAGACGTGAAGTTAAAAAAAAAATGAGCGAAGAAAAGTGATTTTTGATAACAGAAATTGTAAGTGATTGTTATTGATGGTTTTATTCAAAAATATTCATAATATTCCTTCTTTTTTATTCTCAAAACAAAACAAAATATAGTTTATTTTTCTATTTTACAGTATGAATGTTACTCAGACTAAAATACCGAAAAAAGTAGATCGTCAACTTCAATATTTGGATAGTGAGTTGATAGAACTTTTAAAACTTTTAAAAGACTACTCAGAGCGAACACTCAATAAAAAACCGGCTGAAGGTAAATGGTCTGTTTTGCAAGTGATGAATCATTTGATTTTGGTGGAAGGGTATGGGAAAACTTATGTTGAGAAAAAATTAAGTTTCAATCCTAATCCAAAGAAAGCAGGTTTAGGAGGTAGTTGGCGAAAATTTGTTATGAATACTTTTGTTAAAATTCCAGTAAAGATTACTGCCCCTGAAGCGGTAGGAGACCAACATTTACCTGAGGAGTCTAGTTTTTGGGAAACTGCGAAAAAGTGGAAACAGCAACGAGAAGAACTTCGAGCATTTTTAGAAACTATTCCAGCTGAACATTTTAATAAAGAACTTTTTAAACATGCTTTTGCTGGTAAAATGTCTTTGTATGGATTGATGGATTTTAATGTGGCTCATTTTAAAAGACATCGAAAGCAAATCAATAAAATACTCGCAAAGAGTTTTAAAATAACTGATTAAAAAAAGGATGCTTGATTGATTTCAAGCATCCTTTTTTTAAGAAAATATTGTAAAGAAAGCTAAGAGCACGCTAGATCCAAAAAATAAAGTGATGAAGGCAACAAATATTCCGAAGAATTTAAAATAACCTTTTAGGCTTTCAATACTGACTGAAAGCATTTTGTTGTTTTTTGTTTTTAAACTTATCATTCCACGAGTTGCGAATCCCATTAAATTATATGCAGAAAAAAAGGTGCAAATAATAAAAGCTAAATATAAAGCTATTAAAAAAGACTGCCCACTTTCTGCTGAACTTCGAGTTTCGACTGTTGCTAATTTTAGAAATAATACCATCATTAGTCCTGAGAAAATATATAAAGCAGTCGCAAGTATTTTTCCCCATTTAAAGGTATTGGCAAGTGTGGCTTTGATTGAAGGTGTTAATTCTAATTCACCTGAAAAGTCATGGTCAAGGATCGTATTATTTTCCATTTTTAAAAAATAAATATGGTGAATACAAATGAAAAGATAAGTGTCACGATCAAAATAATGAATGAAAGCATAAAGTATCGTGTTAAAGAATTAAATGAGTGAACAAGTAAAGTACTTGCTTTCTGCCTTAAAGCTTTCTTGAGATTGGATGAAAAAAAATATAACACGATCCCCATTCCAAGGATTAAGCTAAGTAAGGATAAAAATAAAATAATCCCAATTAGTCCTCCTATCGTCCCGGCCAAAGGAAGTCCATTGGTAATAGAAGATAAAATACTGATAAAGTATAAAGCAAAAAATGCGATCATTGAAATGGAGAGAAATATTGCCCAATTGGCTGAA
>CAJQQY010000223.1 GCA_905480595.1 uncultured Saprospiraceae bacterium
TACTTTTTTTAGAAGACAATCAAATTATTCCACATTTTCATATAACTTTATCATCTTAAAATTATAACATCAATTTCCTTTTAGGAAACCATCATTGAAGCATGAGAGAAAAAAGAAACATTCTAATTAGTATTGGTCTAGGTGCTGTTTTAGGTTGGACTTTAGGGTTCCTTCGTTTACCTTATTTAGAAAAGAACTATTCTTTTTTGCTTGGATTTATTGCTTGCCTTTCGATAGTTTTGATAGGATTGTTGATTATTTTTATCTGGAAAAAAAATGCATTTTACTCCAACTTGCTTCACAAAAACGATACATCTAAAAATACTTCAAAATCATATTCTCTTCTTTGGGTTTTAGTCTCTACCATTATTGTAGTCGGAGGTTTAGCAAGTAGTTTTTTATTTTTCAAGCAAAACGAATTTTCTAAAAATCAAATCCATCAGGTAGATAAACAGAGCGCCGAACAGTTAGAACTAATCGCCTCCACTAGAAAAAGTAATGCTTTAGTTTTAATGAATAGTCTTTTTGAAAAAATTGATAAGGAGCTAAAAAATAATCCTGAGAAGATTTTGAGTGATCAACTTATAGAGCGAATTGCTGCTTTGAATTACTCATTTGAACCCTACAGGTATTTTATAGGCAATCAATTATCTGAAAAAAAATGGAGTCCTGAACGAGGGCAACTTTTGTTGATGTTAGCCAAAACGAATATTGACTCTAGCTCATTTAATCAGATAAAACAGAAGACGTCTTTTTTAGGAGCTGACTTGAGAGGTGCCAATTTAACTGGTGCGGATTTAAGTAATACAGATTTGAGAGGAGCTAATTTTAATAATGCAATTTTAACTGGTGCGAATTTGAGTAATGCTATTTTAGAGAAAGCATTTTTGCAAAAAACAAATTTAGAAAAAGTTGTTTCACAAAAAACAAACTTTAAACATTCGGATATCCGATGGTCAAATTTACACCTCGCAGAAATGATTGAAGCAGATTTAAGTGGTGCAAATTTGAGTAATACGAATTTAAAAAAAATAAATTTGACTGGAGCAATTTTAAAATGGGCAAACTTAAATAACGCTTTTTTAAATGAGGCAAATTTGACGGAAGCTAATTTAGTTGAGACTGATATGACGCGGGCTAATTTGGAAAAAACTAACTTTACTAAAGCTAATTCATTTAACACTATTCTTAATGGGGCTAGCTTAAACGAAACAATTTTGACTGAAACAAACGTGCTTCACATAAAAATTGATGTAGAAAATTGGTTGGAGAAATTAGACGAATGGCAAGTAATAGGAAGGAAAGAAATTCAAAAAAACTATAAAGTTGACCCTGATATTTCTCCATACTACAAATACAAATTAAACCGAATAAAAAAATAAGCACTCCGTTATCTCAGATCAGATGTACTCTTCATTATTTTATTTATCTTTCTTGAAAATCTCAATATCACATTATCTTTTGCTTTGAATGGTTCAAATCTAATTTGGAAAGCCCAACTATAATGACTCTGTAAATCATTCAAAACATCAACTAATAATTCAGGTGTCCAAAAAGTTTCAGTTGTAATTTGATGTTTTTTTTTCAATAACTTCCCTAGTTCTTGCCCCCATTCATTATTAATAATATCAACATAGTTATCGACCGGTCCATTTTTAATATCAGCTATTTGAGCTTCCGTAAAATTTCCAGTAACCAACTCCGGCATATTACTCCGCTCGTGAGTGTCTGCAATAAAATCTGCCACTTCTTCCGAAAAAAGTATCGTCATAAAGGCTTGAGAATTAGCATGATTAAAGGTGTTGATATAACCTTTTTCCGAAAGATCTTTTTCAGGAATATTAACTACATCCGCAGAATCTATATGACCCATCATCTTTTCCGCCAAGTCATAAAATGCCACATCTCCTGCTCCAAAAACTACATTCCTTCTTCTAGTTAAAATGTATGATCTCAAAATATCATGTCGATGAATAACAAAATATGGAGAACTCAACGTAAGTTTTATTTTCCCAAGAAGACCTCCATCTCGAACTTTTACGATATCCTTTTCTTTGATTCCTTTATTTAAAATACTTACAACTTCTTGGTTATTACTATTGTGTGTAAGACGAACCCAAGATTTTTTATCCTTAGAATATTCGATTTGAACTTCTTTTTTCAACTCTTCAAATGAATTAAATCTTGTGGTTAACAAAACGCCTTTTCCTTTTAATTTAAAATCCTCCAAATCAGAAATCTCCTCTACTGGCTGATGACAGCTAGTAAAAAATCCGATCAAAAAAAACATGATATAAAATGAGGATGCTCGCATTACTTTAAATTATTTCAATTCTAAAACTGTTGCTCTGTTTTCTATTTTGACATTTTCAGTATTACGTAAAATGATGTGCTTTGGTTTTTCTTCTCCCTCGATTTCCAAAGATTCAATGTCAAGATTTTTCACATCATCAAAAACAAATGCTGGCCGATAATCTGGTTCCTTGATACTCAATTTAATATTCTTCATCGTCAATCCATCCATATGTCTCACATAAAACCCCCAAGCTGGTAATTCTCCAAACATCGAAAATTCTGGATATGCTTTTATTTTTTCAGGCACTTGATCGAGTCTTGAAAGTGGCGCATTTGCTAATCCATTATTTCCTTTTCCAGGATAAATAATTTCAATGTTTTCGAGCCTAACATTTTCTACTGGGTAGCCTGGGATGCCAGTTATTGATGAAGGAAATGTGTTATGAAAAAAGGGAAGTGCAGGACCGCGAATTTCATATTTATAGTCCGGTCGCTCGAAAGCAACTTCTACCTTTACATTTTTTATAATGACATTTCTCAAAATGCCCATCTTCTCCTTTTTCGAGCGTTCACTTAGTCTGATAAAAATTGCGTTGCCAGTATTTACTGCGGTGATGCTATCAATCATGACATTTTCAAGGACAGCTCCATCGACTACTTCAATAGCGATCGCCGAACGAAAAGTATCATAGATTTTGATATTTTTAATCGTGACATTTTTAAAACCTCCATGTGAAACTGTTCCAAATTTTACCGCGCTTGCACTTGATCTAACCGTACAATTTGAAATATAAATATTCTCGCATAAATAATCTTCGTACTGAGATTTGATACAAATTCCATCATCAGCAGAATTGACAAAGCAATTAGTGATACGTACATTTTTGCAATCTTGAATGTCAATTCCATCGTTATTCCAGTAGGCATCACTTTCTGTGTGAACACTATCCATGACGATGTCTTCGCACTTGTCATAAGTTTGTACCCAGCAAGCTGCATTGCGAAGCGTTACATTTTTGATGGTTATTTTTTTACAACTGACAAACTCGATGAGCTGTGGTCGCAAATAATATTTTGGTCGCATTTCTACGAAATTGTATTGTGCACTATCAATTTGTCCTGCGTAAAATAAGCTGTCAATATGCAAGGCTAACTCTCGACCTTGTCCATTTATCTCTCCATGACCGGTGATGGAAATGTCGTTTTGAGTATCGGCCATGACTAGAGCTTTCCATCGGTTGAGTTTAAAATAATGCTTTGGATTCGTGCTACCGAGGATGACTGCATCTTTTTGCAAATGTAACTCAGTTCCTGTTTTTAAAAAAAAAGCACCGGTGAGAAATTTGCCTTTTGGGATAATTACTCGACCTCCTCCATTTTCCGTGGCAGCATCTATTGCTGATTGGATGGCGGAAGTATTGAGGGTTTTGCCATCAGGTTTTGCGCCAAAATCTTGAATATTAAAATCTTGGGAGAAGAGATTTGTTTGGCTAAAAATTAAGATACCAATGAGGAGTATGTTTCGCATAATTTTTATTTCTACGTAGTGGTCTGCTATTAAAAATTCATTCGCTGTTTTTCCTTTGGCCGAACAATTGGATCTTTCGGAACAAACGAAATATCTACCATTTTAATTTCTCCTTTTGGAGAAATTTTTAACATCAAAGATTGATAAGGTTTAAATTCAAACTTCTGCTTAATCGTTTTCCCTTCAACATTAATTGTAATTTCTTTAAACTCAGATTCTTCCATCAATGACTGCCCTGAGTAAACTGGGTACATTAAATTCTTCGAAGGCATCTGCGCCAAAAATAAATAATGCGTTCCATCAGCTTCTACCCTACTCCAATATTCCGGTAAATCATCTCCTTGAATCAATGGCGGATGATTCACCACCTTTTGAAAATCTTTGGACACATTCGACAACGAAGATAACTCATTAAGCAAGTCATTATATTTTTCAAACTTAACTTTCCCTGGTTGTTTTGGGAAATTTTTCAAACACACAGGTAAGCCTTTTTTTGCTAAAACCAATACTCGTTGAAGTGACCGAACGTCCATATATTTTACATCAATATAGAGCATTGAAAATTGTGCATCTCCAACTTCCAATTTTCCATTTTGAAAATTAGCTTGCTCCAAAAAATGTCGATTAATCCACAACGGATGATACCCTTCCGTTTCCTTCGGAGGGAAAATATATCGCAATTCATATTCTCCCCAAACCCAAACTCGTTGGCGCTCAGGTGGATATGCTCCTTTCATCACACCATCTTCGTAAGGAATATAAATTGCTACATCAGAATACGTTTTTCCTTTTTGCAAAATGCCAGAAATTTTTTCCATGTAAGAATTAAAGGCTGGTAACTCAGGTGTCAAACTTCCTCCTGGTCCAAAATATGTTGTTGCAAAAAAGTCCATGGAATCCACGCCTTTTGGATTGTATGGCATCCCATGATAGACATGATGATTAACACCTTGAGCAAACATTGCATCAGCTACCATTTTTAAATCGGCAGTTTGTTCTTTTCGTAAATATGTTGCAGGGAAACCATACATGCACGTAAAGGTTTCACTCGAAACTAATCGCTTGGTTGATAACGCAGCAGACGAACTTACGATGCGAGAATAATTCGGATTGTTCAACATCGACTCTGTTTCGGGAATATCAACTAAGGAATAAGTGGTCATCACATCAGTTGGTGAAGCTAAACATTGCACTCTTGAATATGCCCCAAGCTCTTTGCATTTTTCAACATAAGGTTTGTAAAAACCATTTGTTACATAATCATCTAAATGCAACATATAATCGTATCGAACATCTGAAAATAAATCAAGACTATCTTCCATAAATGGAATGATATCGTAGCCAAACTCTGCTTGAAAAGTTTTTTCAAAACCGGGTGTCCACACTTTATTTTTCCCATTGAGTTTAATTTCCCAAGAGTCTGTAAACAAGGCTGACTTTGTTCCCTTCAATGCATCTTCTAATGCATCACCCACAGGTTTTGCGAAGCGATTAAAAGCACTACTATCGAGATGATTAATGACTAATTGATTCTCTGGCCAAGTCCAAGCAAAGGTTAATTTTTGTCGAAAAGAAGTATCTCCATAAATCTGCGTGGTATGTTCTTTTCCTATATTACTTCCAGCCACAGGCCATGCACTTCCTAGGGTGAAATCGCAAGCCAAGCCAATCGAGTCAGCATATAATTTTGTGTATGCAGCCATTTCAGACCATTCAGGACTTAGCCATTTTTGGGCACTTGTATCGACTGGATAATGTCGATCATAAAGTCTAGCATACATACTTTGGTAGCGATGTAATGGGAAAACCCAAGCAATTTCGACTCCTCCAAAATTGTTTTCTTTTGCCCAATCTAATTGATATTTTATGTCGGGCTTTTTGATTTCTGTGGCAAACCACCACCATCGAGTACAAGGTTTTGACGAAGGATAAAAAGACGTGACTTCTACTTGAGAAGTTGGAGAAGCATCATGGCTACAACCAATCAAGGTTATCAAAAATGAGCCACATAAAATCAGGAAGTAAGGAAGTAATTTCATCGAACGAAAATAATCATTCTAATGAGATATTACAATTATGAGCGGAATGGTTTTTTGAAAAAAAGGAATAGATACTGTGTTTATAGAATTTAAAACACTTGTAAATGTGTTGTTATTTCAAATAAGAAAACAAGTCAGGTAAGATTAATTAAGAACAGCATTCGGCAAATGCTGCACTTCTTCTTGAACTACAAAATTAGGAATTGAAAAGAAAAAAGTACTCCCTTGCCCTACTTCTGATTCTACCCAAATATCACCTCCCCATGAACTTACAATTCTTTTGCAAGTGGCCAAACCGATACCTGTTCCTTCATATTCATCTCGAGTATGTAATCGTTTAAACATTTCAAAAACCTTCTTTTTGTTTTCATCTGAGATTCCGATACCATTATCTTTTACAGAAATGACATATCCGTTTTCCTTCTTCTCGGAACTTACAATGACAACTGGATCTTGATCACCTTTGAATTTTACTCCATTACTTACAAGATTTTGTAATAATTGTAATAGTTGTGTACGATGTACTCTTACCGATGGAAAATTCTCATTTTTGACAATCATCTTCGCATTAAGTAGTTCAAATCTATGTCGAAGATTAGCTTCTACTAAAACCATAACAGATCTTATTGAAATAGCCTCTTTTGGAGCCTCTTGAGTTCCTGCTTTTGAAAAATCTAATAAGTCATCTAACAACGTTTCCATTCTTTTCACTCCATTAATTACAAAATACATAAACTCTTTTCCTGTATCATCCAATAAATGGTTATACCTCTTTTCAATTAATTTTGTATATGAATTAATCATTCTAAGCGGTTCCTTCAAATCGTGAGATGCTACATAAGCAAACTGTTGAAGATCCTCATTAGAATGTTCCAATTGTTTATTCGTCACTTTTATCTCTTCATTTTTTTCACCTAGAAGTAGATTATTTTCTTCTAATAAAGTATTAGCATTGATCAATTGTTCTTGAGCAGATTGTAATTCTAAATTCTGCACTTTGATTTCTTCATTCTTCTCCTCTAATAGTTGATTTGTTTTTTGTTGGAGTTTCATTCTATTCCTAATCCACCATCCCGCAAATAAAAAGGCAATGATAACAATGAAAGCTATATAGATTTGAAGCTGTTGGATTTCTTTATCTTTTCCTAAGATTTGATTTTCCTTTTTAAGGAGTTCAATTTCATGTTCTTTGGTTTGTACCTCATATCGTTTTTGCGACTGCCCCATTTCTTCCAATGTTTTTTCATTCAACAAGGAATCTTTGAGCGCCACATATTCTTTCATGTAAAAATGGGACTTAACAGGTTGATCTAGTTGATCGTAAACAGAAGATAAACTTTTGTAAATATCTGACTGCCGGTTTTTAGATTCAACATTAATGGCTAGGTCTAAAGCTTTTTCCAAAATAGGAATAGCCATTTTAGGTTTTTCCCATCGAATATATAATTGAGACAAATCAATTCCATTTCCAATAGTTCCATATCTATCACCAAGTTCATGCTTTAATACAATCGATTCTTTTAAATATTTTTCTGCTTTTGAAAAATCTCCTTGAGTAAGATAATTCATAGCTATGTTACCTTTTGAATAAGCAATTCCTGTTTTATATTCCTGCTTTTCAGCTAGGTTAAGAGAAAGCATATTATACCTAAGACTCTCTTCATTATTTTTCAGTTTTTCATGAACGGATCCTAAGGCTGCACTACAGGAATAGTTAAATTTTTCATTCTGTAAATCATCCACAATAGATTTGGCTTTGAGGTAAAATTCTAAAGACCTTTCGTATTGACTTTGATAATAAAAAATAGTCCCGAGGTTGTAATTACTATTTGCTATTCCTAATAAATCCTCATTTGTTTCATAAATCAGTAACGCTTTCATTTGATTTTCAAATGCTCTCTGATAATCTCCTAAAGCTTGATAAATGGTTGATATTTGAGAGTAGGCTTTGGGTTTTTTGGAGTTATTAATTTCATCATCTTTCAGCTCAAGAATTTTATTAAAACTCACTAATGCTTCTTGATAATTGTTTCTTCTTTGGTGAGTGTATCCTATTCCATAAAGGCACCCTGCTATCTTTTCATTATCGCCAGTTTCTTCAATAATATTTAAAGCTATCAAATAGTGATGTTCTGCTAATTCATAATTTTCTTCTTTACGTGATCGATATTCTTCTCCAAGACTAAAATGAATTTCATATAGTTTATGTACCTCTGTTAATTTTTGCTCCTCGAGTAAATTCAATAAACTATCCACATTGCTAGCAACAATGGAATTTGAGAATAAACAAAAGGTGAATATTAAACAGAATAACCGCATTAACAATATTTAAAACATTAAAAACTAGGTCTTAGACTTGTTTAACAAATGCAAACATTATTCCATATCGAGATATGATATAAATCAGATCAGATCTATTTATTTTCAATATTCTCTATTCAAATAGTTTTAATTAATTTTTAAAATATTGCCAGTACTGATTGGCATTTAACTTCAACTTGGGATCAGGTCGATAAATTACCTAGCCCAACATATCCTGTTGTTTAAGTAAAATGGGAACATTAGCATGATGTGCTCTAGGTGATAGTGATAATAGTGAATTAAATCTAGATGTTGAACAAATCAATATCTAAGAAAATGGAACTTATTTCCTTCCAATATCTGGTAAGACAGAAAATCAGGTTTTAAAATTCATTAAGATAGAATAACTCTACAATCAGAATTTTAGAATAAAAAACATGAGTCATCCCGAATTATGAACTTGAAAAAATAAGAGGCAGTTGGAGATGGCTAATCTAAATCTGTAAAGCGGTATCGAAGCATCTCGATACCGCTTTCCTGTTCTATG
>CAJQQY010000224.1 GCA_905480595.1 uncultured Saprospiraceae bacterium
TTCTGCACCTGCTGAAATTCCACTTTGGTATTTTGACGAAGAGAACGGAGTATGGAAAGAAGAAGGAAAAGCTACTTTACAAGGAAGTGAATATGTTGGAGATGTTTCACATTTTACTTATTGGAATTGCGATATTAACTGGGATCTAATTTATTTAGATGGAAGTGTTTTGTTAGATGGCGCTGCTTTAGAAGGAGCCTATGTATGTTTGACATTCGATAATAACGGATGGGAAAGTACGGCTTGTGATGTAACTAATTCTGGAGGAGTATTTTCTGGACAAGTTCCAACGAATACGACATTTACTTTAAATGTGTATCCAGCTTCTTATTCTAATTGTGGAGATGCAATTCATACGCAACAGATTGGGCCATTTACAGATGATACAACTTTAGATCCAATTAATATTGATCCATCGACTGTGGTTGATAACTCCATGACGATAACGGGAACCTTAGTTGATTGTGATAATAATCCAGTAACTAATGGTTATGCAAAAATCAAATTAGGTTGGGCTGAATATTATGCTTACACAACTGACGGAACAATTGATTACACATTTACTCATTGTGGAACTGCAACTGATGTAGAAATTACTGCTGTAGATTTAGATGCCTTTACTCAAAGTGATGCAACTTCATTTACTGCTTCAAGTACTGTTGATTTCGGAGAATTACAAGCTTGTATTTCTTTAGCACAGTACATTATCTATGATTATGATGGAACAACTTTTACTTTGACAGAGTCTGTTTCTCTTTTTGATTCATTGGGTACAGGTACAGGATATCATTATTTATATGGAAGTGACGCTAGCCAAAATTCATTTTCTTTAGAGGCGATTATTGATGGTCCTGGGACATTCGATGTAATAGCGTTTTACTTCTCAACTTCGAATGGAACATTTGTAACTGGAACAGATATGACGGTTACTGTTGATCAATATTCGGCAGTAATTGGAGAAACTAATTCAGGAACATTTACAGGTAGTATCGATGATCCAAATGGAGGTGGTATTCTTCCAATTACAGGGTCATGGAAAGCGATAAGACAATTTTAAATAGGAAATAGAAAGCTAAAACTATTTACTGATTTTGATAACAGTAATTCGAAAAGCTATCGGCATTGATTTGTCGGTAGCTTTTTTTGTAAAGAAAAATAAAACCTAGAGGTTATCATATTTAAAATTCTTTTATAACTTTAATCTAAACAAAATGATAACTCCAAGATGAAAAAACAAATACTTATAATTTTTCTTTTTTTTCCCTTTCTTTCTTTTTCCCAAGATGCATTTAATGAAACTAAAATTCTAGTCAATTATGAAAGTCTATTACAACGTAATGACTTGGGGGAATTATTAAATATATATCTTGAAAAAACGGATTTTGATTCAATTGATTACGAAGATTTTAAACAAGTTTTACTTTTTATCGAAGATCCATTTCGGAAGGATTTTGATTATGATATGTTTGATCCTAGTATAGTAGTTGATTTTGATGAGTACATTGTTGAAAACGCTAATAATAAAAAGAAAATATTAGAAGAAGATTATTATTTGCTATTAGAATGTGATAATTCTTTTCCAGAGAATTATGATACTTATTTGAATGATGATAAAATAGTACTGGAGCAATCAACCTATGATTGTTACGAAGAAAAATATAAAGAAAAGTATGAACCTCTAGAACAAGCACCAGGATATGTTATTGATAATGATTCAGATGGAATTCCAAACATTATTGATACAGAGCCTTTTTATCCTCCTACTGATATGACTACAAAAATCATTGACGCCACCTCACAGTTTTTAGTTGATCGAGTAAAAGAAGAATTATTGCTTGCCTTTTTTGATCGTTTTTTAGCGCAGGTAGATCAATCGACAGAGCTTGTTTCTTTGATGCCCAACACTCATTTTTTATTAAAAAATAATGATATATTTAAAGTGCCTTCGATGGGAGAGGTGTGGATGACTGCCTTCGAAGAAGATCTCAATTCTATTCCTCAAAATTTTAATTTGATGGTTCAGACTCATCCAGATTATTTTGAATTGAAGAAGAAACCTGAGTTTCAAATGTTTATGATGGCCGGGTATGTTTTTAAAGAAATCCAAGGAGAATCTAATTTGATAGAGTTCATTGAATCTTTTTATGAAGAGTTTGAAGATAGCGATACTCAATTAATTCAGATGCTCAGCGTAGTTGGTTTGCTTAGAGAAAACTTAAGAGAGAGTATCTATGGAGAAGGATTAGTTTCGCGAGATGCTTTTCGAGAATTATTTGATAATAATGAAGATGCACCACTTTATTTTTCTGCCTTAGTATATCAACAAGAGCGAGAAGATTTTGATAAAATAAAAGTTCCTCAACTTAATACTCAACTCGTTTTAGGAGATTTAATCAAAACTAATTTTGTTGATTTTACCAAGATGACTGGGAAGTTTTTGACTAGAATGAAAAAACTAGAAAAAAGTAAATCAGCGTTTGATTCTAAAAAATATTTAAAAGATGAAGACAAACCAAAATACCAAAAAGCAGTTTTAGACTTTGCTAGTTCTGTTTTTGAGTTTTTAGATTTTTCGATTGAGTTAGCCCATTTTTCTAATCCAGAATTTTATTTCACTAGCTCATATTACAGAACATATCGACCCGTCGTACAGAAAACTATTTTAGCAATTGATGCAGGTCAAAAAAAAGACTATGGTCAATTGATGATTTATTCGATGCAAATGATGGAACCATTGGTGCAGGTAAGAATTAACCATTTAGAAAAGAAATTTGAATTAGATGGTTCCAATAAAAAAGTCGCGCAAGAAATAAAAATCCTTCGAGGTGTCGTGAAAAATTTTATGTATTACGGAGGGTTTATGGTGGACGTTCTTTCAGCTAATTCAACCCAAGATATCAAGGGAATCATTAATAAATATGCTGCGCCAGTTGGTTCTTATAGAGTAAAAAGACAAAGTAACTTTAGTGTTAGTTTAAGTTCTTACCCAGGACTTTACGGAGGTTGGGAAACTACGAATGCAGGAATTGAAAATGAAAGTTTTGTAACTGGAGTAACTGCGCCAATTGGATTGTCGTTGAATTGGGGAAATAGTTTTTATGGCATGAATGCCAAAGGACATTCCTTTTCTTTGTACACTTCGATTGTGGATATTGGGGCTGCATTTAGTTATCGATGGAGTAATTCAGAAGGGGAAGGATTTCCAGAAGAGATTAAGTGGGAACAAATTATTTCACCTGGCGTTCATGCAGTTTGGGGAATTGGAAATACGCCGATGGCATTTATGTTAGGAGCACAATACACGCCACTTCTTCGAAAAATTACCGATCAAAATAATGAATTACAACCGAACGCTTGGAGATTTGGAGCGACTATTTCTGTGGATATTCCAATCTTTCATTTTTATAGATCGAATAATTAAATGGAATGAAGACGAACTTCTAATTAGACTTAGATTCACTTCTAAATAATTCAATTGCACTTCCCAAGTTCAATAACTTCACCGCAATGCGACTAAAAATAAAGGCTTGTCCAATAAAAAATAAGAGGAAAATAGTTGGTGTAGAATTACTATTAAAGCTATTACTTAAAAGCCAATAAGTACCAAAAAAAACTGCGAAAGTCAATAAATTCAAAAGGTACAGGCCAAAGCATTTTCTAAAGTTTTTGATCACGAAACTAAATGCTTTTTTTATGGATTGGAAAATTACTTTCTTTTTTTGATGTACAATATGAATTTTTGCATAGTCTTGAATCATAAAAATGATGGTAGCGAATAAGAGATATATCGGAACCAAGAACATCAAAGAATTGATGATCGTAACTTCACTTTCTACTTCAAGAGGATTGATCCCTTGTTGTATAAATATAAAAGCAAATACTCCTAAAAGTAATGCCTGGAAAAAAGTAAAATAAAAAGTCAAACGAATCAATCTCCAAAAATAAATAGCACTTCCTTGCCAAAATTTTCGAAAAGAATAATCATTGTCTTCTAATTTTAAAATGGATAAAATACCTCCCATCCAAAAAATCGAAAAGATAAAAAACAATACAATAATGCCTTGTGAAAGACTCATGATAACTGACAGTCCACTTCCATACTCTCGCATCAAATCAGAAATAAAAGTATAATCGAATCCATTTAACATATTCGAATTCTCCAAAGTATGTCCAACCGATTTACTTAAAAATCCTGAAAATGGAACTGCTGATAACAATGCAAATACAAAATTGAGTAGGTAAAGTAGTCCCCACATCTTTTTATTTTTCCAAACTTTTTTCCAACCTGATTGGTAGGATTTTATTATTGCCATTTTTTTAGTTGTAAAAGTATTGGATACCATGAAGGTATCCGATACTTAATTTCTAAATTAACATGCCCAAACCTTCCATCGCATTTTGCATCCAAAACATAAATTCATTGACATATTTTCGGACGCCACTAGGGTTAGGTTTACTGGTGAAACTATTATTAAGAAAATTTTTATCTAAAAATATTTTATCCTCAGGATCGATTTCAGCGCACACAATTTTTTGAGTTCCTTCGTAGCTGAATGTTTTCATCGTCGACATTCCATCCCATTTTTCTATGACCTCTTTTCCATCGTCAAACTGAATTAGAACTTCCATCGGTAAAGTCATATTTCCAAGTCTCTGAACAACCACATTGGAAGAAATAATAAATTCACCATTTTCATTTTTTGCGTCCTCTGATTGCTCACATTCTTTCAAGTTATCAAAGATTCCTGAAGATGTAATTTTATTGTTATTAGAAATAGACGTTACGGCATAATCACAAATTTCAGTTCCGTAAAGCACTTGTTGGAAAAACCAATCCATGCCTTCTCCAAATTCGACAGGATGATTTTTGGCAACAACTTCATTCACCACATCAACAAAATCCTTTGCACTTGGATGTTTAAATTTCCATCGTGAATAGTAAGTTTTCATTGCCTCCTTGAACGTTTTTTCTCCAACTATCCTTTTTAAGGTATTCAACCAAACGGCCGATTTACTATATTGAATCGTATGATATGAACCTCCTGGGAACTCCCAACTCTTTAATGAATTCGGAGCAATTGCAGGGTTTTCCATATTAAAATAACTTACTCGATCACTTTCTGCATTTCCAGTTTTTATGCCCATAAAGTCGATGGTCGAGGATTTCTCACCATAAACTTTATCCATAATTACCCCTTCGTAAAAGTTGGTAATTCCTTCATCCATCCAAGCCTCTTCCATTTCGTTGGTCGCTACGATTTGTTGGAAATATTGATGTACAAATTCATGCACCGCCAAGATTTCAGTTGAACGAACACCCGTGGGAAGCAGACAGTTATTTAAAGTGGTGATCAAAGTTGGATACTCCATTCCACCTGTAAAAATACCATGAAAAGGTGGAGCTAAAATTGTCAAACTCGGATAAGGATATTTCTCAAAATTCTCTTCGAAATATTCTAATGCTATTGGTATGATGTGAAAATATCGTTCTTTAAAATGTTCATGTTCAGGGTAGGTGAGGAGCCGAATTTCGACACCTTTCCAATCCATTTTATTTTCTACAAAATGAGGTGATGTACCCCATGCAAAATCAATTACATCATTTACTTCAAATGTCCAAGTCTTCGTTTGATCACCATTATCCTTAGGAGGATTAGGTTGAGTTCCACTTGACCCGACCATGAAATTTTCAGGGACAGTCATCGAAACTTTGTAATTTCCAAACTCACCATAATACTCTCC
>CAJQQY010000225.1 GCA_905480595.1 uncultured Saprospiraceae bacterium
ATAACCTTTTTGGAATAAGCGACTTACATCTGCACTTGCTATATTCTTTACCACATCTCCGGTCTCCGTACTTCTTAAAACGGTTGTAGTAGGTAAAGCTACTGTGGAAAAATTATCAATAAAATATTTTCCATCTTTAGAAATACTGACTTGATGGTGGGTGTTTTCTGGAGTCAACAAAGTGAAGTTTTGACCATCCAAATCAATGCGATATAATTGCTGATGATAAGGATTATTGTTTGCCTCTTTACCAGAACCCATAAAATAGATTTGTCCCTTTTCCTCGTCAATTCGACTGATGTCATTAATATAAAAATCACCTTGAGTAATTCGATTTATCTTTTGATCCTTCAAGTGGAAACTATATAGTTGTCGCCAACCACTTCGTTCTGAAATGAATAGAAGCAAGTTTTTCTTTTCTAAATATCGAACTGGAAAATAATCAATATTAGTTTCACTAGTTTCTGTCAATAAAACTTTAGAAGTATTATTTTTTAAATCTAATAATTCTATGCGTTCTTTTTGATATCCTCGATCTGCATACTGAGCATAGATCTTTCCAGATTCTTCTGACCAATGAAAATCGATACTATTAATGTGCGTATTTCTAGGTAAAGTATTAGCGATTTCTTTTTTGCTATTGAGGTCATAAAAAACTGGCATGTAATGAATCATAGTCGTATCACCAGGTGAACCTCGATAGTAAGATAATAGTCGAGGACGAAATAAAGTATCTACACTCCAATCCAACAAATACATTTTGTCTGCATAACGCAAGTCACAAATATTCGCTTGCAGATATTTAGAATCGGGCGACCAATTGACATAAAACTTTTCGGGTCGATCTCCATTTTCCCCTTCCATGATATCTGCCCAACCTACATAACTGGCATATTCAAAGTACTTCTTTCCATTGTTACTTAATTGATACTCCTGACCCGTCTCGGTGGATTTAATATATAAATTATAATCCTTTGTGTAGGCTTTCCATTTGCCGTCGGGCGAAGTGGATTCCATAGGATTATTTCTCTTAGGTGCTTCCACTTCATGCAATCGGTGATCGTTACGACTAAGGTGATAATATTTGTTTTTATATATAAACTTCAAAGTATCACCATTGATATACTCCAAAGATTGTAGCGATAACTTATTGGCCTTTAAACTATCTTCACCCAATTCATTCAATACATCCGCCACTTTTTCGTGATCGAATAATGAAGTGATTTTTAAATCTTTTGTTAAAAATTGTTGATATTTTTTCCCTTCAGGACTAAATTGTTCAAACCAAAAACCAGTACTATCAGAAAACCAATTTGGGCGAATGTTTAAATCGAAAATTTCTTTGTTCATCAGATTATTAAATCCATAACTTATGGCTCGGTCATAATCTGCTTTCGTTAAATCTTTATCAACTGCTTTTCCAGCTTCCGGCATCAAAAGATCAGCTACCAAGAATTTATCATCTTTATTATAATACCAAAAACGGTTTTTAGGTATTTTGATCCCTTGGATAATTTCTTCCCCATACAATGAAATGTATTCGCCATCCTTCTTTGATTCATCATGAAAAAAACGATAGCCAATCAAGGCGTAAGATTTTTTATCAAAATAAAAATACCAGATATCTTCACCAACACTTTTTTCATAGGTCACTCGAATAGAATAGACAGAGCGACCGTCGAAAGTATCATCTTTCACCGAAGGATCGATAATGGTTCCTGGGTCTTTTAACTTCATCGGCAAACCATAGAGGTACTCATAATAATCCCGATACATTTTAGCACGCTCGCAAGTAAAGCGATGTTTTTTATTTGCTTCCTCTGAAATGTTCGGACTACCATTATAAGTATTGACGCAACTTTCACCATCTGCTTCTCTAGTCAAAGTTTCATCACTAGTTGTCTGTATCAACTTAAAATAATTTCTGGAACGGTCGAAAATAGCAGTTCGAAAACGTTGCTCTGTTTTCATAGGATGCCGTTGCTCAAACTGTAAGGTCGCCTTAAAATTATCCCAACGATTATTAGGATCATGGTATTGGATACTTTTGTCGAGCAATTCAATCGACGTGAGAGGTTGTGCAAAACTTGTAGAAATATATAAGCATACAAAAAGGAAGGAGAACAGATTTTTCATTTTGGATTTTTATAAGATTTATGAATTGAGTCCTGACAAATGTAAGTAATTCCAAGTAAATACCCTCCCCACAATTGCCATCTCACTCCAATATTAAATTCACTATTATTATTCCTTTCAAAACCATTTCTTATCTTTCGTTATTATTATTTTTTTGATAAAAACACCGAACTATGCAAAACCAATTTTCTCTTCCCTTATTGCTCTCCTTTATTTTCATAACAATACATTCCCAATTATTTGCTCAGATAGATGTGTCTCCCAAAATCGAAGACATTGCCATTATTGATCAAAAAATAATGGTAGAGATGCGCGACGGAATTCGATTGGCAACGGATGTCTATCGACCTAAAACAGACAAACCCGTTCCTATTATTTTTTCCAAAACGCCTTATAATTTTAATTCATGGGGAGATGGCGAAGAAAGGACTCGTACTAAGGAACGCGCCTACGAAGCAGTAAAAAGAGGATATGCCTATGTCGTACAAAATGAAAGAGGTCGATATTTTTCGGAAGGAAAATGGGAAATCCTTGGTGTTCCATTAACGGATAGTTATGATGCTTTTACTTGGATGAAAGAGCAACCTTGGTCGAATGGAAAAATCGGCACTCTCGGTTGTTCCTCCACCGCCGAGTGGCAAATGGCTGTGGCAGCATTAGATCATCCTGCTCATGCGGCGATGGTTCCTCAGGGTTTTGGAGCAGGAGTTGGACGAGTTGGAGATTATTTTGAACAAGGGAATTGGTACCGAGGTGGTGCTGTCCAGATGTTGTTTATTTCGTGGTTATATAGTGTGCAAAATGATGAGTTTAGACCTCGTGTTCCGCAAGGTGCAACACAAGAAGATTTGCAACGGATTTCTCGTTTTTATGATTTAGCATCTGAAGCACCTAGGCTAGATTGGAAAGAAACATTTAAACATTTACCTGTAGCGGATATTTTAAAAAATGTCAACGGCACCAAAGGAATTTATGATGAAATGATTCCTCGAAAACCGAACGACCCTGCTTGGTATAAAGGAGGATTGTATCATGACAATATGGAATTTGGAGTACCGAGTTTTTGGTTTGCCTCTTGGTATGATGTGTCGGTGAGTCCCAATATTGCATTATTCAATCACGTCACTAAAAATGCAAAAGACCCAGAAGTAGCTGACAATCAATACCTCGTTATTGCTCCCACTTTGCATTGTCGGTTTACTCGAGCGACGAAAGAAACCATCGTTGGAGAAAGAAATGTGGGAGATGCTCGATTGAATTATGATGAATTAATTTATGGTTGGTTTGACCATTGGTTAAAAGGAGAGAAAAATAATTTTAAAGAAAAAACGCCAAAGGTCCATTACTACACCATGGGTTCCAATAAATGGCAAACCTCCGAAACCTTCCCTCCCAAAAATGCTACAATGACATCATATTACTTGACCAGCGGAGGCCGTGCAAATAGTTTGTTTGGAGATGGAAAATTAGTTACAACTCAGCCTGTAGAAAATGATACCCCAGATGCATTCACTTATAATCCACTAAATCCTGTACTCTCCTTTGGTGGAAATGTTTGTTGTACTGGCGGAGCAATTGATGGAGGAGCTTTTGATCAACAACAAATGGAAACCCGCCATGATATTTTAGTTTACTCTACCCCACCTTTGGAAGAAGGAGTAGAAATTTCAGGGTTTATCGAAACGAGTTTATATGTTTCATCAGATGCAAAAGACACCGATTTTACGATCAAATTAATTGATGTCTATCCTGACGGACGAGCATATAACTTAGATGAAACCATCCAACGAGTCCGTTATCGAGAAGGGTATGAAAAAGAAGTTTTTATGGAAAAAGGAAAAGTGTATAAACTGGATTTGACACCGATGGCCACTAGTAATTATTTTAAAAAAGGTCATCAGATTCGAATTGAAATTTCGAGTAGTAATTTCCCACGTTTTGATAGAAACTTAAATACAGGTGGAAATAATTTTGATGAAAAAAATGCGATAACAGCACATAATAAAATTCATCATTCGGCAACATATCCTTCTATGATTCGATTGCCAATTGTAAAAAAATAAGTTACTTAGAATATTCGATTTTAGGCGATGACTTTCCGTCATCGCCTAAAAACCTAACCAATTTTATTAACCAACCATCAATCAAAATCAAATTGCATTTATTTATTCCGAAGACTTATGGGTATCATTGGCGATAAAAATAATTTCAATAGAAACGTAAACATAAATATGTCAGAAATAAATAAATCTCTAATTTCAAAAACCAAAACAACTACTCAAACTCTATTAAATTATATGACCATCTTTTTGGTAGCAACGGTTTGGATTAGCACCATCATTTTTGGATTATATATTTTAGCATTTTATGCATTAGCATTATTCAATGGTGAAACAATGCAATGGAATGAAGTTCTACCTGACTTATATGATTCCAAAAATCGTACAGCCACCATAGGAATTGGTATTCACTTTATAGCAGGAGGTATCATCCTTATTTTGGGTTGTATACAATTGATAAACCCTATCAGGAAGAAGTACCCCACATTTCATCGTTTAGTTGGCCGACTTTATATCATTGCTTCACTTACTGCTGCTATTGGTGGGCTAACATTTATTTTTCTAAAAGGTACTATTGGCGGCTTGGTGATGAACATAGGATTTAGTCTTTACGGTGTCCTGATGTTTATTGCTGCAATCGAAACAGTTAGGCATGCTCGAAAAAAACAATTTGAAAAACACCGAGCTTGGGCTTTACGGCTTTTTGCTTTAGCACTTGGGTCATGGTTATATCGAATAGATTATGGTTTTGGGTTATTACTGGCTGATGGAGTTGGACATACTAAAACCTTTTCAGGCGTATTTGATCAGGTCATGAGTTTTTTCTTTTTTATTCCAAATTTGTTTGTCGCAGAAATTGTCATTGGTAAATTTAAATTTTTCAAAAACCCAATTGTTCAACTGATCGGTGCTTTTATACTTTTCATGGTTAGCATTTTTCTGACCATAGGTAGTTATTTCTTTATTAAACATCTTTGGGGACCAGCAATTCTGGAGGTTTTTTAGAATTGAAATTAGCTAGCCTTTCAGACTTTAATTTTGGCATTCAACATTATTTTAATCAATAATATTTTTGCATAC
>CAJQQY010000226.1 GCA_905480595.1 uncultured Saprospiraceae bacterium
TCCAATACCTCATCATTTAAGTCTATTTCAAAGTAAGAAAAGTAGCTGTTTTCACAGTTTCCTATTAGTTTCCCATCAACTAAATTGAGCTCACATATTCCTTGTCCAAAAAGGGAAATTGACGAAATGCAAATAGTAAAAAATACAAGTATATAATTCATATAATATTTTGTTTAATTGTATCCTTTATTAGCTTCCGTTTTCTTTTTAATTTCTAAATTTATTCTCTACTAATTGCATTTCCTTTTTGATCTACTTTGATCCATTCCTCTTCAACCATTATTTTATCAAGTCCATCAATAGATAAACTTACATTTTCAAATTGAAAAGGGGTAATTATTTCATTCTTTAAATTAACGACTCCCCATAGGCCATCCTTTTTTGCTGGAGCTAGTCCATTATTAAAATAGTATAGTTGATCATATTCAGGCGGAATAATCCATTCTCCTTTAGTAGTAACTAGTCCCCACTTACCTTCACTAGCAGCATGAAACACAATGTTTTTTCGGTAAATTGGATCTTTCAAAGCATCTTCAAAGTAGTCAATTTTTTGATATTTGGCAGGGAGTATTACTAAACCGTCAGTATTCATAACTCCTACATTATAATCTATATCCATGTACCACATATATTTTGAATCGAAACCAAGGTGATCAAAACCTCTGTATTCAAATGGTAAAAGAACATTTCCTTGATAATCAATAAGACCACCAATCCCTTCATTGTAAGCGAAACATTTGCGAGTCCTCGAATCACAATCAATTATATCATAAGTACCTGGTTTGATATTTCCTAGCCAATCGGCAAGGAGATTTTTTTTCCCTTTTTTTAGAATTATATATTCTGCGAGAAATCTGCTATAATCGTCAAAAGCAGTTGTGTCATAATGTGTTCCGTCCTCTGTTACCAAGTAACCACGTTGGTCGGTTCTCCAAGCTTCGATATTTGCATCAAAGCGAAAATTTTTGCGGTATTCAATGCCTTTATATTTAAAAGGCATTAATAAATTTCCCTCCCATCCGATAAGTCCATAATTTCCTTCTTTTCTCACTATGAATCCTTCAGGATGATTTGAACGAATATTTTCATATTCAACAGGTAAAATAAATTCACCCTTTGAATTGACAATGCCAATTTTATTATCTTTTGAAACACTTAAAAAGGATGTTCCGCCTTTAGGATTTGGACTTGCAGAAATGTCATCGTATATGGTAGGTAATAAGACGTCACCTTGCAAATTGTACATTCCTTTTTTTGTTTTTTTTGAATCTCGATTAATCACAACGAAAACGGGAATAGTGGAATAAATTGTAATGTGATTAAATTTAGTTGGGATAACCAACGATTTACCCAATTGGTATATGCCCCATAAATTATTCTTAATAACTGCGACAAATTCCTGGTTTAAATAAATCCTTTTATCATATTCAAAAGGAACAAGTACTTTACCATTATAAGAAACTACCCCAAATAATTCATTAATGCTAAAAGATAATCCGTAATGATTATTGGTTTGTGGTGGTTGATCAAAATGAACAGAAGTAGTTAAGTTACCTAAAGAATCTAGGAGTCCATATTTATTGTTTTTCTGGACAAATCCAAAAGGAATATTAAAACCCATTCTTTCATTTTTTATTCTTTTGAATAATATTGTATCATATTCAAATGGAAGAATAATGGATTCTTTTTCATCAATGATCCCATATTTGGAATCTTTCTTTGCAATTAAAAATGAAGAAGAACCATAAAAATGAAGAAAATCGTAATTACTAGTTAAGAGGTTTTGGCCCGTTTTCTTATTTTTTATTTGGTAGGTTTCAGTAATCTCTAACTGAGAATTTATTTGTGCATTAATCCATACTATGGAAACAAAGAATGAAAATAGAATAATAAACCAAGATCGCATTTATAATATTTTTTATTTAATTATCTATATTTTTTTCTAATGAAGGCTAAAGCTCTGTCTAGCTGGCGTGCGCCCGCATAGGGCTGCATGAGCAGCGACACTTTGTTAGTCTCAGTTCTTTTTTTTAAGTTCCTTCATCCTTTCTTTATATTGATTTTTTCCACTTAGTTCAAATGCCTTGGTTACATATTTTAAAGCATTAGCATGGTCATTTTTTGCCTCGTAATAATCAGCCATTGAATTATAGGCACTTGCACTTTTGGGATAATAGTCAATATTTAATTTAAAAAATATGAATGACTTTTCAGGTTGCCCCATTTGCAAATTCATATAACCATATCCGCTAAGCATTTCCTCAATCATTGGAGGGAAAGGATAACCGAAATGTGTTGAGTATATTTCTTCTTGTTTTTTCAATAGTTCAACCAATTCTTCTACTGGCGTTTCGGGATTGTTATATTTTTGTGGAGATTTAAACTGATACCATTTAAAAAGAAAAATCAGCCCATCTCTAATTGATGGTAGCGGAACAGTACCATGCAGATCTTCATTATAAACCTTCCATGAAAAATTTAATCCACTTTGTTTTTGAGATTTAGCAAAAGTTGAAAACTCAATGATTGAACGCGCAAACAAAGTAAATTCTGAAGAGTCATCCATAATATTCTCCATGGTTATCTTTTCATTGAACATATGTAGCTGCTCTGCTGCTAAAGACACGTAAAGGGATTTGCCCTCATAACTTTCTGTACTCAGTTTTTCTTT
>CAJQQY010000227.1 GCA_905480595.1 uncultured Saprospiraceae bacterium
GAAATTCAACATCATCAAAAACCAGACTTAGATCTTCTTTTTTATTTTTGTAATTATATTGTTGCAAAGGTTTATTTGAATTAGTTTTTTTAGCATTAGAAATATTCGATTCGTTTTTATTGGGAGTTAAATTGAAGTTAGGTTGATTATTTTCATTTAAATCTTTTGATGGCAAAATTTGAGATTTAGGTTCCAAATTTGAAGTCTGATTCTCATTTGAATTTTGAGTTTCAACCACCTCTTTTTTATCAACATCTAAATTCTCATCGACCACTTCTGTTTCATTTTTTCCAAAAAAGAAAAACGAACTTATCAAAACCAATGCACTAATTCCAAAAATCCACCACCCCAAAAAACGACGTCGATCATCTTTGTCTAATAACTTTTCCATCTCATTCCAAGAGGTTTCGTTATAAGCATAAGGATACTGCTCAGGCTCTTGCTGAAACAATTTATCCAAATCTTCTGGTGACTTTTTTGACATTTTTTTAAATTATCTTTTGATTCCTATTTGAATTTTCTCCGTAACTAAGCCTTGTAATTTTGCCCGTGCTCTAGTCAAATTAGATTTTGAAGTAGAAACCGTAATTCCCAATTTCTCCGCAATCTCTTGATGTTTAAATCCATCAATTACATACATATTAAAAACCGTGCGGTATGCCAACGAAAGAGATTGAACCAACGCCATTAATTCTTGATAGCTAATTCGGCTAAGTGCATCTTCTTGAGTGGCAACATTATTCGCTTCTTGCATTTGAACTTCCATTTTAAATTTCTTTTGTTTTTTAATTTGATTGATGGCGGTGTTAACTAATATTTTTCTAAACCAAGGTTTAAAAGGTTTTTCTAAATCGTATTTTTTTACATTTCGAAAAACCTTTAAAAATCCATCATTCACTACTGAAACTGCCTCCGCCTCATTATCCACATACCGCATACAAATGCTCATCCCATAAGGGTAGAACAACCTGTACAAGGCATTTTGGCTGGTGCGATTGCGTTGGCAACAACCTTGGATTATTTGTTGA
This sequence comes from uncultured Saprospiraceae bacterium, assembly GCA_905480595.1. Classification (GTDB taxonomy): domain Bacteria; phylum Bacteroidota; class Bacteroidia; order Chitinophagales; family Saprospiraceae; genus CAJQQY01. The sequence goes on from CAJQQY010000227.1 coordinate 1,029, forward strand.
AACTTAGTTTCGTTGCTGAGCGACATTAATAGATTTTTCCTTTTTTATAACCTAATACCATGAAAATGGGTAAAAGGCTGCGCAGGATATACAAAATAGGAGTAATAATTTTTGAACATCCAATATTGGATGTTCAAAAATTCTCCTTACCTACCAAAAAGCCAATGAATTCAAGCATTCAAGACTTAAATTGAGTATCAATTTCACCTAAATTAATCATTGTATTTATTTTCCCAATTTTAAAGAAAATTCCTTACCTTTGCACCCGCTATAACTGATCCCTGAGATCACTATTGGTAAACCTTTTAAATTTTAAAAAAAATGGCTGAATATCTCAGTAAAGAAAAAATGGAAGAAATCTTCCAAGAGTATGGTGGAAGTGCTACAAACACAGGTTCTACAGAAGGACAAGTAGCATTATTTACTTTCCGAATTGCAGAATTGTCTAAGCACTTGCAAACTAATCGAAAAGATTACTCATGTAAGCGTACATTACTTAGTTTAGTAGGTAAAAGAAGACGATTACTTAAGTACTTGATGAAAAAAGATATTGTTGGATACCGTGCATTAATTGAAAAATTAGGTATTCGTAAATAATATTCTCAAGGGCAGAAAGACTAAATTTCAAAATTTGAAATCTGTTTTTCTGCCTTATTTTTTTTAGTCAAATGAGAAAAAACGTTTCGAATTTGACAGAGCGAAAAAAAAAGCGACAATCACAGATAGGGATAATTTTTATTTTGTACTTCAGTAGCTTATTTTTAAACATCGAAAACTACATTTAAGAAAGCTGCTAATTAACCTACGAAGATTTTCCAAACAAAATCTTTAAGAAGGAACCCATCTATTTTTTTCGTTGATCGACGGATTTGAAAAATTACTATTCAGTTATTTAATTTATTGTTGTGTGATATTTTTTAAAAAAATACTCTTACCGACTATTGATTACTGAATACGTATTACTTTTATATACGATATTTTATTAATACATATTTCAACTTAGAAATCCTTGGAAAATAACTTCCTACAACGATTTGCTTTTTAGCCGAAAGTTGACCAGATATTTTTATTTGCTCACTTTTCGCCTAAAAACCAGATCGGGAAATTATCACTCAAGAATTCCTAAATAACTATTTTAAACAATTAAAACATGGGTTTAAAAACTCCTATTTCAAAGTCATTCAATTTACCTGATGGCAGAGAAATTACAATCGAAACAGGTAAGTTAGCATCTCTTGCTGACGGTTCTGTAGTTGTTCGCATGGGTAACACTATGCTATTTTGTTCAGTATGTTCTGCTCACGAACCGAGAGAAGGACAAAGATTCTTTCCACTTTCTGTAGATTATCAAGAGAAATTTGCATCAGCAGGTCGTGTTCCTGGTAACTTCTTCCGAAGAGAAACTCGATTGAATGATTATGAAATTTTGATTTCTCGATTGGTGGATAGAGCGATTCGTCCTTTGTTCCCTGATGGATACATGCACGATACTCAAGTAATTATCAACTTGATTTCTGCTGATAAAGAAATCATGCCTGATACATTAGCAGCATTGGCAGCATCTGCAGCATTGTCTGTTTCAAATATTAATTTTGGTGGCCCAATCTCTGAATGTCGAGTTGCTCGAATCGAAGGAGAATTTGTGGTAAACCCAAATCGATCTGATTTAGAGAATGCGGATCTAGACATTATTGTTGCAGCAACTATGGATGATGTGATGATGGTAGAAGGTGAAGCAAAAGAATGTTCAGAAGCGGACTTGGTAGCTGCAATTAAAGTTGGACATGAAGTAATTAAAATTCAATGTCAAGCACAATTGGATTTAGCTGAATTGGTTGGAGAAAAAGCTACGGTAAAAAGAGAATTGCCTGAAGCTGAAGAAAATGAAGAATTGAAAGCTAAAGTTCAAGCTGCTGCTGCAGAAGGTATTTTGAAAGTTGCAAGAGCTGCCTTGAATAAAGGTGATCGAAAAGATGGTTTCAAAGAAAATAAAGAAACTGTTGAAGCTGCCTTACTAGAAGAATATGGCGAAGAAGTATGGACTGATATGAGACCTCTTTTCAAAAAATATTATGACAAAATTCAGAAAGAAACAATTCGTGAAATGGTAATGAGCGAAGAAGTTCGATTGGATGGGCGAAAGTTTGATGAAATTCGAAATATTTGGACAGAAGTTGATTACTTACCATCTGCTCACGGTTCTGCGATTTTTACTCGTGGAGAAACTCAAGCATTAATGTCTTTGACTTTGGGAACAAAGAAAGATAGTTTGATGATTGATACAGCGCTGACGAATGGCTACGATAATTTCATTTTGCATTATAATTTCCCTGGATATTCTGTAGGTGAAACTAAACCAATGAGAGGTCCTGGACGTCGAGAAGTTGGTCACGCGAATTTGGCTGCTCGATCTTTGAGACAAGTAATGCCTGAGGAATTACCATATACCGTACGATTGGTTTCTGATATTATGGAATCAAATGGTTCGTCTTCCATGGCGACAGTTTGTTCTGGATCATTAGCTTTGATGGATGCAGGTATCAAAATCGCAGCACCAGTTTCTGGAATTGCGATGGGAATGATTTCTGATGGAAAACGTTTCTCCATTTTGTCTGATATCTTAGGTGATGAAGATGCATTGGGAGATATGGATTTCAAAGTAACTGGAACTGACAAAGGAATTACTGCTTGCCAAATGGACATCAAAATTGATGGACTTCCATATGCTCAATTAGAAGAGGCATTGAATCAAGCAAGAGCTGGTCGATTACACATCTTAGGTGAAATGGCTAAAACGCTTTCTGCACCTAAAGAAGATTATAAAGATCACGCTCCACGAATCGTTGAAGTAATTATTGAGAAGAGTATGATTGGTGCTGTTATCGGACCTGGAGGAAGTATCATCCAAGAGATCCAAGCAGAAACTGGTACTGTAATCAATATCGAAGAGGTTGGAGATAAAGGTGTGGTAAATGTTGCGAGTAACGATAAAGCATCAATTGATGCGGCATTGGCTCGAATCAAATCTATCACATTTATGCCAACTGTTGGTGACGAGTACGATGCAAAAGTAGTATCAGTTATGCCTTATGGTGTATTCGTTGACTTCAATGGAAAAAGTGGATTGTTGCACGTTTCTGAAATCGCACATGAAAGAATCGAGAATGTTACCGATGTATTGAATGAAGGTGATGAAGTACGAGTAAAATTGGTAGAAATCGACAAGCGATCTGGAAAGATGAGATTGTCTCGAAAAGCTTTATTGCCAAGACCTGAAGGTATGCCTGAACGAAGAGGTGGTGGTGACCGAAGAGATGACAGAAGAAGAGATGATCGTGGACGAGGAGGAGATAGACGTGATGACAGAAGAAGAGACGATAGACGGAACTAATTAATTTTAGTTTTTGAAAATATAAAAACCTGCTTTGATTAAGTTCAAAGCAGGTTTTTTGTTTTTAAAACAAGCACTAAAATCGTTTTCAACAAAGAAATTTCATAAAAAATAAAAAATAAAAAATAAAAAATAAAATTATATATTAGCATCATATAAACGTAACGGCAAAAAAAATACTAACGCAACTTAAAGCAGAAAATCAATTACAACGTACGCTCTGATATAATTACCTACCGCAACTTTCGATTATTTCCTTACTTATTTTCAAGATTAGAGAACCTAGATTGGCACAAAAAAACAGGAGCGAATAGCTCTAACTATTGCCCCTGCATTGATTTATCCATGGAAGTCAAGTGACTTCTCATTTCTAAACCTATAACAATTTTAAAATTATGAAAAAATCATTAAAACTTTCATTATTCCTAACAGCAATGTTTTGCTGGATTTCTAACCTTCAAAGTCAATCTTGGTCTGCCCCCAACTTGGATCAAAATACTTATCGAAATGGAAATGTTGCAATTGGATTAACTACACCTCAAGCGAAATTACATCTATCAAAAACTACCCTTGAGGATGTTATAAATATAGGTGATCCCATTCCAACACATCCTAGTTATTTTCCACACATCCGTTTTAATAATTTTGTTGAAAAAGGTGGAAATGTGATAGGAAGTAATGTATGGGATATCAATGCTTTAAATAATTTTAGTATTGCAACGATTCCAAGCTCTGGCAGTAATCCATCCTTAAAGATGTCTCTTTCAGACCAAGGAAATATTACTTTTTATGGTGATAGACTAGCTATAGGTGATGGAATAATAAAATTAAAAACAGGGAAAGGAAATTCTCTATTTGGAGCCGCAGCTTATCATATTGGTTTTGGTATATCTGACGCAGTACCCGGTGCGAATGGAACTGCTTATGTCTTTGCAGGACAAGGAGGATCGGTTATTCAAGGAGATGCTGATGGGAACATTTTATTTATTTCTAAGGAGAATGATGGGGATGGAACGATTGGGTATTTTGAGAATCTGGACTATACCTCCATGATTCTAAACGCAAAAAGACAAGTATTGATTGGAACTAACAATGCATTAGATCATCCAGATTCTGGGCAAGATTATAAATTATTCGTTAATGGAGGTATGGTATCCAATGAAATAAAAGTTGAAAATAAAATGGTTATTGGTACTAATAATATGCCCGAATATCCTGAATCAGATTATGATTACAAGCTAGTAGTCAACGGTGGAATGATTGCTAAAGAAGTAAAAGTACGGTCTGATTTTGCAGATTATGTTTTTGAAAAAGATTATAACTTATTAAGCCTTAAAGAAGTTGAAAGTCATATTCAAGAGAAAGGTCATTTGCACAATACTCCTTCTGCAAAAAACATTCAAAAGAATGGATTGAACGTTAGTGAAATTACTACGAATCAACAAGAAAAGATTGAAGAGTTGTTTCTTCATTTAATTGAAATGGAAAAAAGAATAGAGGAGTTAGAAAAAGAAAATCAAGCATTAAAATCTCAAATTTTAAAGAAATAAAAATTATTAAAAAATGAATTTCAATAAATCTATTCTATTTTTTCTATTAACTATTTTCATAATTTCTTGTGGTAAGGATGATTCAGTCAATTGTGAATGTGAGAAATTACCTAATGCTGATTTTACAATTTCTCAATTCGTAGGAGATACATATTTTGAATCTGATACTTTATTGGACTTCTTTATTAAAGTAGAAGCCAAACAAAATTTACAGAAATATCAATGGAAAATTGGTCTTGATCCAAATACTTGGGACAGTAAATCTGTAAAATTAGATTTTGGTGGAAATTATGGCGATGTACAAGTAACACTTATTGGTGAATGGACTCCGAATAGAGATTGTTTTCCCAATGATAGCGGAATAGATACGGTAACTAAAACCTTTAATATTGTTCCTAATAGTGAAGCCCCTTTTTATGGTGAATATGAAGGATACGTTGAATCAATTCCAAATGATACTTTTCTTATTAAAATTAAGGAAACAGGCCCCGTAGCTTGGATAGAGAATCTGCCTAATGGCTGTAATACTGATGAGTATGAATTACTTTTAAATACAACCTTTAGACACTTTTATATGCCCGAATATGATCCAGGAATACCTTGTTCATTGCCAGAAGGACTAGGACACCTAGAAGATGATTATAAAACTTTAATTATTGATTATGAAATTTGGGACATGGATATGAATGAAAGAGTTAGTGACAGATTTATTGGAATCAAAAAATAAAATTATGACTACAAATATAAAATTAATCATACTTTCATTAGCACTTTTCGTGTGTTATGAAGGCTATTCACAGAACCATTGCAGTTATCCTGCTAATAACAATTTTAATACAGAGCTAGGAAGTACTATAAATGACTTTGACTGGACACAAGAGTTTTATAGTAACACATTTTTTGTTAACAAAAATGGAGGTGTCTTAAATATAGGTGCACAATCACCTTTTCACTTTAATAATGAAGATGAAAATTTGGATCACTTAAAACTCCCCTTAATTAAAGATAATCTTCCAGAAGATGGTTGGGAATTACTAGCTACTAATTTTGGCAGTCCCCCTCCAATAAATTCACCTGGTGATCAAACAGGTGTAAGTATTCCATCTTTTGTATTATATAATCGGTATGAATCTAAAATAAGAGCCTTCTTTTATATACCAGAAACTTTAACTGCTGCACAAGGATACAATAAAGCTCAAATTATTTTTGACTTTAAACCCTCTACTATTGGTGAAAATAAAGAAAGTGCCTTATTTACTTACATCCAATCTCCTGCGAATGCACTAGATAATTTTGTAAAAAAATTATCTGCAACTACACCTAATTTTTATGGTAATGGAGGAAATTATTGGCTTTTCGCAGATCTTCCTGTTGCATACGATCCATGTACTTGTAACCATTTTACTTGGTTCAAAATTGATCCAGAATTACTTGACATACAAGAAATCACATTGGATATTAACGGAGGAGGAACAATATCACCTCAACCACTTGCAGCAGTTTCGGGAGGAAACCCTTCATCAGAACTTCCTTTTACTCCAGCAATAAAAAAGATTGAAAATATTATCTCTCCAGGTGTAAAAATGGCAAAAAGCTTAGATGGCTTTCGAACTTTTACAGAAGGTCTTTTAGCTTCACTTGACTTAAAAGAAGGAACTTTAACTTATAATCAGTTAGATGCTGAAGCTCAGGCTAAATTTGAGGCAGGTAAAAGAGGCAGTTTTGCATTTCCAGGGTGGACAAAAGATATTCCTAAAATAGGACTTTTAATTGGCGCAGCAGAATTTTTAATTGGAGGAGGTAAAAGTTCTGCATCTACTTCACCAACATCCTTT
>CAJQQY010000228.1 GCA_905480595.1 uncultured Saprospiraceae bacterium
TCCATAAGTTTTCGTAAATCTATTTTCTTCGATTTGTCTGAAAATTAAGTTTTCTGATTTGATTATTTTTGGAGAATCTAAAATGTTTTCTTCTTTATTCATTTGAAAGTAGATTTCTATTTTTTCTTTTTTTATGGCACCGAACGTCAGTTTGTGAAAAAACCTCCGTCCAGTATTTTATTGCTATGTAATATACCTCAAAAGTTTAATAACTTAATTCTAAGGCATGATAATTTTTACATTTTAAAAATGAAGGAAAATGCTGTTCTAAAGAAGTGATCTGAAAAATGCTTAAAATAGTCCATAACACTACATTTACAAAAGAGAAAGCAGCCTTTAACTGCTTGATTAACTCCTGAATTCCAAGTATAGACATACTTCTCCTAAGATTGTAGCAAGTAAAAATTATGGCGAACTCTCCGTTCACTTTTTTCTTTGTTTTGAGTAGGGTGTAATCAAATCCCCATTGCCTTTTGATGATGCCATATTGATGTTCGACGGTGGCTTGTCGTTTTTGATATAACTCTTTGTTGAGTTGGTATCGTTCGGTATTTTCTTCAATGTAGGTTTCGAAATCTGAGCGTTCAATAATGCGTCCTTTGCTTTTATCTAAATTGGATTGTCCAACACAATCTATTTTATGAGGACAAGCTCTACAAATATTTAGGGAACAAGTATATCGTTGGAATTTATATTCCGCTCGATGTTGGCTGTAAGCTTTTTTCTGATACCACTTTCCGTTGGATTTTAAGACTTGATTTTCAGGACAATAGTATTCGTTTTTCTCTTCGTCAAAGTAGAATTGGTTCTTTGCAAATGCTTTGTTTTTTTTGTTGCTCAATCTTTTTTTGACTGCAACGATGGTGGTAATATCATTTTCAGCACAGGCTTTTAATTCGCTTCCAGTATCAAAACCTTTGTCTGCTAAGGCTGTCAGTTTTTCGTCTTTCTTTTTTTGTAACACAACTCTTGCATCTGCTGCAACTTCAGCTAATTGGTAAGTATCTAGTTGGTTGGCGACTTTAAAATTAGTGATGAGTTTGTTTTTTAGATCGGCAGCAGTAATGATATTATAGCCAACTTGTACTACATTCATTCGTTTGGGTAATGCTCTGGCGTCAGGATCTATGGCGCTGAATTGAGTATGTCCTTCTTCGCGAGCAGCTTTTACTTTTAGGTCAAGGTCATCGTATTTGAGTTTTCTTTTATGGAGGTGATCGAGTTTTTTAGAAATTTCAATTCTTTGTTCAACTTCGATTTCAGTTTCTTTTTCGACTAGATCGAGTTGATCCATTTCCTCTAAATATTGTTGCGTTTTCTTTTCGATGTGGTCGAGGTGTTGTTTTACCTTTTTTTCATTGTAGTTGTTTTTAGTACTGTTTTGTCCTTGAAATTTTGATCCATCGATGGCAACTGTATCCGTATCAAAAAGGTCTTGCTCTAACAAAAAGCGATTAAAAATAGTAAAGACATTTTTCAATGCTTTAGGATTATCTTTTCTAAAGTCAGCAATAGTTTTATAGCTAGGTCGGCAACCTTTGATTAACCAGATGGCTTCGAGGTTGGTGATCGCTTCTCGTTCGAGCCTTCGAGAAGAACGAACTCGATTGGAATAACCATAATAATATAATTTAAGTAAGTCGGCGGCATGAAAAGCAGGCGCGCCATTGTTGATTTGACCTTTGATGATAAAGCCAATTTCTTTTAAGTCAAGTAGGTCGACAAATACATCGATCACTCTGACGATACTGTTTTGTCCGACCGCTGAATCAAGCGACATCATTTGAAGTTGGTTGCGATCTTGGTGAGATTTGAGCATCTTTTATTAGTTTGTTGATACTCTTAAAGATACGAAATCTAAATTTGTAAATGTAATGTTATGAGAGGTTTTTTCACAGTTTGACGTTATACTCCACCAAAAAAAAGAAAATCAAAAAAACAAAAATATTAAATATGAAAAATCACATTGAAATAATCTCAGAAAACGAATTCTTTGGAGATTTACCAGATTGTATTTCTGGTGGAAATAGTTACAAAGAAAAAATTGAAAATTCGTGTAAAATCACAAATGGAATTTTACAACTTGACGATTTCAAATCAGAAGATTCAGCAAAAGAATTTAAATTAGAATTAGTAATTAACGGAAAAAGTGATTCGTTTACAATCCAAAGAATGTCAGATTATGTCGACGGAAAATCATTAATAAAAGGACTCAATCAAATCTTAAAAAATTCAGGTTACCAAGGAGATAAAAGATTCACAGAATTGAATGGTGGAGATTTTGATTTTGGGATAGCATTTGTAACCAAAGAACAAGAAGATGAATTAATTGAGAATGGAATTGTTTACAAATGAAAAATATCCTTCAAATGAAATTTAAACGATAAATAGAAAAATCAGATTTTTAAATCGGGCAAATTTTAAATAAAAAGAAGGCGAGAGTATAACAATGTATATGTGCTCATTCCTCCCAAAAGGTCGGAACGCCACATATACGAGACCGTCAAACTGTGAAAAAACCTCTCATAACATTACATTTA
>CAJQQY010000229.1 GCA_905480595.1 uncultured Saprospiraceae bacterium
TGGATAAAATATTTGATATTTATTTTTCCAATTCAAGTGCTTTGATTCCAAATGCAAGTGCAACACTTGAAATTACTGCAATCAATTTAACAACAACAGCAACTGATTCTTCAGATTTGGTTTCTCTTATATTACCTGAAGGGGTGACTTATGATCCTAATACAACTGCGACGATTGAACCAGGTGGATGGGTTTTATCAGAACCAATTATTGAAATTGATGGAAATTTCCAATTGCTTTATTGGCATTTGCCAATAGGGTTATTGCAAGGAGATTCGGCTGTTTTCACATTTAATGTAATTACTCCAGATGTAGATTGTGCAGTTAATGATTTGCAAGCGGGACTTAATACGATTCAAAGAAAGGAATTGACTTGTGCTGTTTCTATGACTGTTTGTGATGTTGATGTGATTACCTCGATTAATGATGGTGCATTGACAGATTTGCCAGTTACACAAAATACGTTAAGCTTTGTTTTCTCAAGTTTAACAAGTTCTTGTTCAGGAGTTGATGAAGAAACGATTCAATTCGATGGAGCAGTTTCGAATAATGGAACTGCATTTCCTGCTGTCCCTTTTGATGTTGAATATTATTTTGACCAAGATGGATCAGGAAATGTAAATATAGGTGATCAGTTGTTGGCAACCATTACTGAAAATGGACCGATAGGTGCTTACTCTGTTTTACCAATTTCTCATTCTATTTCTGTAAGCGATAATCAAGTTTGTAATATTATTGTTAGAATTGATTCTACAGGATTAGGAATTTGTGAAATAGCAGAGATTCCACTTGGTGAGCCTCAATTATTAAATGCTGGAAATGATCAAATGTTTTGTGAAATTACCGCTACTACAATTACTGCTAATCTAGGAGATCCGACTTGTGGATCACTTTCAAATTATACTTATAATTGGTTAGCTATTTCTCCAGCTTCAACTGGAGATTTAAGTGCAACAGATATTCCAAATCCAGTTTTGACGGTAAGTCATAATGCCACGGTTCAAGATACATTACAATATATTTTGGAAACTACTCGACCAAGTTGTAGTGGAATAAATCGAGATACAATAAGTGTTATTAGAGCATTGGGTATAACTGTTGATGGAGGGCCAATAGTTTATGTGCAGTCCGGTGGAAGCACTACTTTGTCACCAATGGTGAATGGTGGATTTGCACCTTACACATATGCTTGGACGCCAACAGTTACTTTGGATGATCCAACAAGTTCAAATCCAATTGCGTCACCAATTGTGGATACGGATTATTCGGTAACAGTTACAAGTGCATCAGGATGTACTGGTGAAGTAATTGTTCAAGTTCAAATTGGAGGAACAGTTACGATTTCAGTTGAACCTTATGATACTATAATTTGTGCTGAAACGGAGATTCAATTTGCAGCTTCAGGAGGAACAGATTATGTTTGGATAGAAGATGCAGGAAATGTTACAACTGGAAACTTAAGTGCTTACAATATTCCAAATCCAATTTTCTCAAACGGACTTCCAGCGAGTACTTATAATTACCAAGTGATTGTGGAAGACAATGCATTTCCTGGATTTTATGATACAGCAGATGTCGTGATTCAAGTTTTGCCTTCACCAGATGTTCAAATAACATCAAGTTCGGCCACATTTATTTGTGAAGGAGATGAAGTAGTATTGACTGGAAGTGGAGCAGATGTTTATGTTTGGGAAAATTTAACCACAAACATACAAATCGGAAATGAAGAAGTAATAGTTGTGATGCCTTCTGTCGAAACTATTTATCAAGTTACTGGAACTGATACGACAAGTGGATGTTTTGCCATCGAACAAATTACCATTGGTGTGAATGAAGGAGCAGATGCAGAAGTACTTGTTAATCCAGCTGTTGCCTGTGAAGGAGAACCGATTCTTTTGGTGGGGGGAAATGATGGTATATCATATGAATGGTTAGAAGATGGTGCTCCACTTGGAACTGGTGATAGTATTATGGTAACACCAATTGCAGGATCAACTTATAGTTTAGTCGTGGAAAATTTAGTGGGATGTCAAGATACTGTTGAGGTGATGATGGACGTAATTGTTTGCCCGTGTCAAGATATCGAGGTGAGTAGTATTATAACCGTTGAAACAACTTGTGGAAATGAAACAGGAGAGGCGACGATCAATTTAGTGGACGATCCTAATAATTATACATTTACTTGGAGTCCTGATTTAGGATCGCCAATTGGAGTTGGAAATGTTAGAATGGAACTTCCATTTGGAGGATATGAAATAGCGATTCAAAATAATAATTCACCTGCTTGTACTGATACAGTTTATCTAATCATTCAAAATTCAGATGGACCAACTGCTGCTGCAACCACGACACCAGCAACTTGTTTTGCACCCAATGGTTCTGCGATATTGATGCCTGATACTTTGAATTTTTTATGGGAAGATAACTCAACTGATTCAGTTCGAAATGACTTGACGGCAGGTGTTCATTTTGTAACGATTACAGATCCAGTTAATCCAAATTGTCCAAATGTTATAGAAGTTATTATTGATGAGCAAAATTCATTAGCTGGAACATTGACTGTGAACCAAGCTCCTGATTGTGGAGTAGCGAATGGCTCAGCAACAATAAATATAACAGGAGGAAGTGGAAACTATTCTTACAGTTGGACAAGTGGAACTAATACAGGAAATAATTTAACCTCTGGATTTTACTCAGTTACAATTACTGATTTAGATTCCACGATGTGTGAATTAGTGTATGATTTTGTTTTGACAGATAATGTTCCTCCAGCAAATATTTTGATTACTGGAGTGAATGGAACTTCATGTGTTGGAATGGCAAATGGTTCAGTTGAATTTACTGTTGATTTCGATTCTCTTTTTAATGCTCCAGCAGATACTATAATAACTAATGGTTTTCAAAATTTTGAAAATGGAACTCTTTCAGAAGGTGATTACTGCTTGATTGTTACAGATTCAAGTGGATGTGTTGCAGGTGAAAGTTGTTTTACTATAGAATCTACTCAGATTTTGGAGGTTAATTTTATAGTCACTCCAGATTGTGATTTAGGAGGATCTATAACTTTGGAAATTGTAGGAGGGACACCTCCTTATAGTTTTGATTGGGCTGATTTACCAGATTCTTTGGATACTCAAAACCGAGTTGATTTAGAAGTTGGTTTGTATGGAGTAAATATTACAGATAGCCTTGGCTGTGAAGCAAGTTACTCTATTCTAATAATACCATGTGATGTGATTACTCCAGATACTTTTTGTGATACTATCTTTGTTGGTCAAACAGATACTTTATTTTTAGATACTTCACAGCTTCCAGGCTCAGTTATTTCGCTGCAAAATTTCTGCCCAGATGAAGGTGGAATTGAAGTCGACTTTTTTGAAGACTTTGGAATCTTAGGGATTGAATATACTGGTTTAGCAATTGGGCAAGATTCGGCTTGTATTGAATTTTGTGATGATTTAGGATTTTGCGACACAACTTATATGTGTATTAGTGTGGTAGAATATGATAGTCTTCCAATGTTAAATGATGATAAGGATTCAGTTAATATCGGATTGCCAGTAGTAGTTAATGTCAAAGAAAATGACATCATCTACGGTGGAATTGACACCATGTATATTCTAGATCAACCACTTTATGGAATGGCTACTTTGAACTTAGATGGTTCGGTAACTTACAATGCAGGAGATACTTATTGTGAAAGGGTAGATAGTTTTTCATACGTCGTATGCAATCCAAATGGTTGTGATACTGCCAATGTCTGCATATTTATTAACTGTACTGATATTGTTATTTTTAATGCAGTTTCACCGAATGGAGATGGAGTTAATGATGTCTTTTACATCGCAGGAATTACTGATTATCCAAATAGTGTACTTAGAATTTACAATCGTTGGGGAAATAAAGTTTATGATAGAGTAGGGTACACAAATGATTGGGATGGAACTTTTAATCGTAAGCGAGATGTCCCTGATGGAACCTATTTCTATACCTTAGAATTAAAAGATCCTGATGATAATAGAACCTTCCAAGGATATATAGAAATTAGTAGATAGTTGATTAGGTAATCGGGCGAGATGTGAAAAATATATTTTCAAAGATCCTTCGCCTGATTACCTGATAACTAATTTCCACCCGCACCTTTCGTCTGCGAATATCCTTTTTCTAACAATAGTTTTACAACCTTATCTTTTTGATTTCCTTGGACCATAATTTCGTAATCTTTGACACTTCCACCAACACCACATTTAGATTTTAAATATTTTCCTAAATCTTTCAGGTCGTCTTCATTTCCTTCAAAACCAACGACTAGAGTTACCTCTTTTCCTTTCCGTTTTTTACGATCGATCATCACCCGAAGTTTTTGCTGATTAGGTGCAATAGTTTCTTCTGTCGTTTCATCTTCATCGTTAGGCTGATAATCAGGATTTGTGGAAAAGACAAAATTGAAACCTGATTGAGGTTTTTTATTTTTTGACATAAGTATTTTTATTTGAAATTTTTACAAACGAATATAATGTAAAAGTAAAAGAATGTTGATTGGAATAATAAAAATCATCCACCATGGAATTACATCCTCTATTATAGATAATTGCATTTCATTTATTTTAGTTTCAACATTCGTTGAAATTTGTTCTTCATCCAACTTTTCTAAATCAGAAAATTTATAACTGTTCACAAATTCAAGAATTGGAATTTGGTCAAACAATCTTTTCGTAACCCATTGTAACCATTTTGGCAAACTCCCAATTTTTTGATTCATCCACATCACTATTCCATCTAGATCAGCGATGTTCGATATTCCTTCTTTGTTAATATATCTTTTGATTAGATATTTACCAATCAATTTACTTAATTCATGATTCCATTTTCTAAAAAAATCATGTTGCACTCCAAGCATTATCTTTTTCATGGTTAAATGTAGAAACCAATAGATATATATTATAGGAACAAAAAAAACTAGAAGAGTTTCAGTTAGATATGATTTATTTTCCCAAAAAATAATCTCACTTTGAAACCAAGAAAAGATTTTCCAAACGGCAATTCCTTCGTTAATTATCATAGCTATCCAGAGTGGTGCAATAAAATTAAGCGCTATTATTTTGAAATACTTCAAAAAATAAGATTTAATTTTAATGCCATCTTCATTCATGAAATATGGGTTGGGAACCTCACTCATGCCTTTTAATTTAAATTAGTTGTTGCCTTCAATATCTAAATATTCATCATCTGCTTCCAATTCAATAAATTCAATTTCAGTTTGTGATCTTATTTTGTTAGCTAAATCTTTCCCACATCCCATCACTAAAACTCCTGATTGTAAAATGATATTTCCAATCAACCAACTTTTATCTTGCGGAAAAATATAACTGGGAAAATTAACAATTTCCATTTTAGCAAATTCATTCATTGCATTTACAATATTTGTCAAACTCTTTATTGTGCCAATTGATGCCCATGGATTTGTAAATTTCTCAGGTAAATTTTCGCCACCCAATCCGTAAAAAATAATAGGATTGCTGGTATCCAAAATTGCTATCAAATCACCAAGCATTTCATATTCATCTTTTTCCGATGCCGTAATAAAAGGTGTGATATAACTTGGAAAACTTTTCGCACTAAAGTTTCCTTCAAAAGGAAGACCGCTTAGTTTAGCAATTTCTTGAAAGGTGATTCTTTTACTTTGACCGGTTTCTTCATTTTCAATAATAATCGGAAAATACAATTTGAAATAAGTTTCAAATTTTTTAGGGATGACACTTTTAACTATATTTTCAGGGACATTCGGATCTATATTTTGAAAAATCCAAGAGGTGATATCGTTATCGTTTTCTTTGTTCATTATTTTTTTTAATATGAAATTCTATTGGAAAAGTTACTTCGGAACCCACACCGACAAAGATAAAGGATTAATAGAAAATTCTAAATCCTCATTGACCAACATTCCTTCACCATCCATGTGTACAGGCGTTTCTTCAACAATTTTCACTTTGATATTTTTTCCAGAATAACATTTAGTCAAACCACTTTCATTGATAGTTTTTTGATAAGAATGCCAAGCCAATTGTGGGAATTTCCAAGGAGTCATTTTTTTTACTATTATCATTTCTAAAATACCATCATTGAATTTAGCATGAGGAGCAATTTCAAAATTATATCCAAACATTGGGGCGTTTACGATTTCTAAACAAAGGCATTCCTCCTCCATGATTTTCCCATCAATATTAATTTGATAAGTTTGAGGTTTAAATTTAAAAGACTCTTGAGTTATGATTTTTCCATAACCCAAAAAACCTCTAAGCTTGCTTTTCTTTAATTTGTAAGAAACCCAACCGTCAAATCCCAATCCAGCTAAATTCACAAACGGACGACCATTCATTTTGACGGTATCAATCCTAATTTCTTTTCCTTGATTAAGTTGTTGAATGGCTTTTACCACATTGGTGCTGAGGCCCAAATGCCGAGCAAATCCATTACCTGAACCTGCTGGAATAATTCCTAAAATTGTATCTGAACCGATAAGCGCAGCAGCTACTTCATTGACTGAACCATCACCTCCAACGGCAATGACCATATCAAAATTTTGCTCCATAGCTTCCTTTGCCAATTCAGTACCATGGCCTGCAGCCTGAGTGTTTTTTATTTCAAAATCGAAGAGATTAGTATTAAGATATTGCTTGATTTGATCGGTAAGTTTACCTTTTTTGCTAATACCAGAAAAAGGATTTACAATAAATCGTATTCGTTTTTTTTGAGTAGTAGGCGAGGCTTTTATTTCGCTTGACATTTGAATGGTTATGTTTTGAATCAAAATAAAAATCAAAAATGACAATTTTATTTGAATAAAATAAAGTTGAAGAGTTCTGATTTTAATTTTGATGCTATTTTGATTTTACCTCATCCAATTATTATTCAACATTCTTAAAATATAATAGCCTAAATTATAGAGATTGTGTTCTGAGT
The DNA here is from genome assembly GCA_905480595.1 of uncultured Saprospiraceae bacterium. Classification (GTDB taxonomy): domain Bacteria; phylum Bacteroidota; class Bacteroidia; order Chitinophagales; family Saprospiraceae; genus CAJQQY01. Next base: position 6,964 of record CAJQQY010000229.1, read on the forward strand.
TGGTCAAAATAACTACTGCTGTGTCACTCTCTTTGACAAAAGCTAAATAGGATCGATGTCCGTTGGTATTGCCCGTATGAAGAATAATATCGTAATAATTTTTAGGAGAAATGACATGCCATCCACGAGCAGATTCCACTTTTTTATTTCGAGCAGTTGCTTTTCGTCCATCATGAGTTGAATAAAAAGCATTCGTTAATCTTGAATTGCTTTCCCCCATATGAGCCTCTGCAAATTTAATTAAATCCTTAGCCGTTGATTTTAATCCTTCTGATGCTTTGAAAGATTGAAAAGTCCATGGCGGAGTGGATTGTCCACTTGTGGTATAACCAATTGCTAGACGTTTTTTTTGATTTTCTGATAACTCAACCCGAGTGTCAGTCATATTAATCGGAACTAGAATTTTGTCGGTCAAAAGTTTTTCAAAACTCGTATTTTGGCTAGATTCAATAGCTACTTCTGCTAAGGCATAATTGAGATGAGAATAAGAATAGTTGTCTTTGTTTTTTTTATTCTTCTTTCGTATTTTCTTCTTTTTAGATTCAAGAGGAATATATTCTTTATAGAATTCCATCAAGTCTTGCTTCGTGTAATGAGCGTAAGGATTATTTTTCTCGATTTCTTTAGTACCAAATTCCAGAGGCATTCGAGGTAATCGGGAAGTGTGAGTCAACAATTGGTCAATCGTTATTTTTTGAGTTTCTTCATTTTTTTCAGTATCAGAAAGATAATCATTCAATGGTTTTTCGAAACCCATTTTTCCTTCTTCCACTAAAATACTCACCAGGGAACTTGTAAAAGTTTTGGTCAAACCACCAATTTCAAAAATGGTATTTTCGTCAGGTACTTGTTTGAAATCCTTCGAAATAGAACCATAGCCATAATAGAAAACTGAATCTTGATATTTCACTCCAATAATAAATCCTGGCGTTTCAGATAATTTGATTTCAGTATCGTAGTGGATAATCTTGTCTATTTGCTTTTGCAAATTAGCTCGATCTTGAGCCCAAATGTTGGAAGCAAAAAAAAGGGAAACAATAAAAAAGATAATCGGTTTTCTCATATCTGAATTTAAATTAAAAAAGTGTGAACCGAGTTTTGTGATTAGAAGTAAAAGTAAAACTTTGGATTTACTTTTTAAAGGTTACTCAGCACTTCTTTTTTATTGCAAATTTTGAGCTAGATAACTCGAAATAGGAGATTTAACATTTATTTATCTCATGATGAAGAATGAATTGAAAGAGAGTACTTCTAATAATTATTACATTAAATAAATAACAAATATTTGTTTTTATTAATAATAAAATGTATATTTATTTACAGATGAAGAAAAATGAATGCAAAACTATTATTCCTGCCTTTATTCAATTTCTCTTCCCAGAGGATTCCCTGAAAATCTTCAACTTTTTTCCTTTTTAAATTACCTAAATAACTAAGTTCTCAATTACTTGAGACAGTCCTGTAATTTACATGACTCAAGTAATTACACTTGAAATTTATTTTTATGAAAAAAATAAATTTCAGTAAGCAATTGATTAGTCATGGTATTCCTGAAATTATATCAATAAAGGATTGCCATTAATTAATATCACCATGTTGGTAAATCAAATTACAAACACTAAAAATTTTTAAAAATGAAAAAGAAATCATTAAAAATCCAAGATTTTAAAGCAAAATTGAGCAATGCTCAGATTATTGACAGGAAAAGCTTGAACAAAGCTAAAGGTGGAAAAAGTGATCCTCCGCCATTTGGACACCAGGAAAACTAGTATAAATTCCTAGTTGAGTGCTAAAATTTTAGCCCTCTACCGTTTAAAAAAAACTTAGGGAGTAAGATGTAAATCTTACTCCCTATTTCTTTGTCAAAAAATGATTGAAAATTTTAGACTTTTTTTCCTTGCATGGCTTTCTGAATATTTACATCCATTGCTCGGTGGGCGAGGGGAGAAGTATAAGTATTTAAATCATCCATCGCCTTATTGATGGCATCTTTATCTTCTTCATTGACTGATTTTCTTAAAATTTCGATCAATGATTGAGTCTTTTCTTTTTCTTCGGCTGATAAAATTTCTTCGTTTTGTTGCAAGAATTTATCAGATGAAAGCAAAATATTATTTGCTTCATTTCGCGCTTCTAGCAATCCTCTAACTTTCATATCTGCCTCTGCATTTTGAATTGAATCAATCAGCATTTTTGCCATTTCTTCTTCAGACAAACCATATTGAGATTTGATTTCAATTTCAGTTTCAACATTTGAGCGAAGCTCTTTGGCTTTGACTTTTAGTATTCCATCTGCGTTGAGGATAAATTGAATTTCGATTTTTGGTAAACCAGCAGGCATTGGAGGAATGCCTTTTAGGATAAATTCTCCTAGTTTTCGATTATCATTTACTAAGTCTCTTTCTCCTTGATAAACAGCCACTTTAAGATTTTTTTGACCATCAACAGATGTAGTATATTGTCTACCTGCTTTATTCGGTACTTTGGAATTTCGAGGGATAATGGTATCCATTAATCCACCAACAGTTTCAATTCCAAGTGACAAAGGAGTGACATCAAGCAATAAAATATCTTTCTGATTTCCTGCTAAAATATCAGCTTGAATTGCCGCACCAAGAGCAACTACTTCATCTGGATTTAATTCATTAAAAAGTGTTTTTCCAAAAAAGTCAGCAACAGAATTTTGCACTTGAGGTATTCTTGTCGAACCACCAACCATGACAATATGATCTATTTTGTCAACGGAAACTTCTGCATCTTTTAAGGCATTTTTGCAACAATCCAAAGTTCGTTGAACAAGTGATTGAGTTAATTCTTCAAATTGAGTTTTAGTTATTTTTAACTCTAAATTATCAATTGAACTTGAAAATTCATCTGAGTCAGTTAATGATTTTTTAGCATGTTCAGCTTCCAACCTAATGGATTGAGCTAACTTTTTATTTTGATTTAAAAGTGTAGGATCGAGGTTGTTTTCTTTTGCCCAAAAATCAATAATAGCTCGATCAAAATCATCTCCACCTAAAAAGGTATCACCATTGGTTGACAAAACTTCGAAGATGCCATTTTGAATTTGCAAAATAGAAATATCGAATGTACCCCCTCCTAAATCATAAACTGCAATCGTTCGGGTTTCCTCTGGATCAAGACCAATTCCATAAGCTAAACTTGCTGCGGTAGGTTCATTTACAATTCTCAAAACATCTAGTCCTGCTAACTTCCCAGCATCTCGAGTTGCTTGTCTTTGCGAATCATTAAAATAAGCAGGAACGGTGATTACTGTTTTATTAATTTTTTCACCAAGGTCTTTTTCGATGCGATGTTTTAGGGCTTTTAGAATTTCAGCGCTAAGTTCGATAGGTGTGTAAAATTTATCATCAACTCTAACCTTTACCAAACTTTCCGTGTCCTCATCAATAATTTTATAACCAAAATATTGTTCAAAATTCTCTACATCATCATAGGATTTTCCCATCAATCTTTTGACCGAATAAATTGTATTTGCAGGATCGCTGATGAGTTTTTCTCTGGCTTCTTCGCCTATTACAATTTTTCCCTCTTCTCCAAAGTGAACGATGGATGGTACGAGCGTACTTTACCGTTACTACCTTTCACCGCTTCCGCTTTTCCATCTTTGATATACGCAACTAAACTATTAGTAGTACCCAAATCAATCCCGACAATGATATCGCTAACTTTATCGATTTTCCCTTCTTTTATATTAATTGAAATTTTTGCCATTACATTTTTATTTTTCTAAAAATAGAACCGCAAAGATATGTAATCGTTCAATGTCTTTCGGTTTATTTTTTAGAAAAAATAAACCTTTTATTTATCAAGCATTTCGAATTTCTTAGAATTAAAAATACCTAGAGTAAGAAGCAAAGGGTAGAGAGCTGTTTTGATTAAATTCATCAACGGGGAAGTTGAAAAGACCAAAGTTGGGAGAAGGTTGGATCCCAAATTTCACCGCATTTTTATCATTAAACCAACTTGCACCAAAACCAGAAAACAAACCAAAGATTTCGTTATTTCTTCTTTCAAAAGCTCCAAAGGAATTTTCATAAATGATTTTCCAATGACGAGCTACTCTAACAGTTCCGCCGAAACTGAACTTAACGAGTACTTCATCAAAGAAATCTAAGGGCTCAAAAACAGGGGCAAAATTTAACGATACATGAACATTTCGATCGGGCGTTCCATAAGAAAAATAACCAGCAGCATTTACAAAACCAGTCCAACCTAACATTTCCTCATTTTCAAATTGATTAAAAATTCGTTCTGGTTTTCCGACAGCTTTGATATCAAAACCTGCTCTAAATTTGGAATTATCATATCCGTGAATGTAATTGAACTTAAGATGAAACATGATGTGACCAAAATTGGTAAACCCAAAACCAACAGTCACCGCATCATTTACTCCGTAATCAAAATTATGTATGACTCCCAAGATTGAAGTGAATTCTTTTTCTCTTTTGTATAAAGAAAGACCAGTTTCGGCATAAAATAATCGGTTGTTGCCTTTAACCATTTGAGGTTCAAATTGATGCTTTAGTTTTTCATGATCTTGAACCACTTTTTGATGCTCGGGAAAACTCATATCGAGACCTTCATCATCAACGATAATTTTTTCTAGGTCAGTAAGTTCGAAAATAACAGCTTCCGTCTTTTCATCTTCTAAGAAATTAAGCTGAGTATTTTGGATAGAAATAATTTTCCCATATTTCACTTTCCCATTTTTAAGGATGAGAAGATGGGTTTGGTTTTTATCATTAAAATCAAAATCGCCAATGAAAACTTGGGCACTTAAAATAGGAGTCAGTAAGACTAAAAAAAGAATTGTAAGTATTTTGTTATAAAATGTTTTCATAGTTGCTTTCTAAAATATTTTGGAAAAAGTAAAATAAGGTAGTCGACTAAAGACTTCTGGTGGAAAAACTAGATCAAAATCTTCATTAAAGTCTAAAATTGGAATAATATTGAATCCCAATTTATTGTGAGAATGAAAACCAAATGCAATATTGAACTTTGAAGTTGCATAACTAAATCCAAAGGATGGTAGTAATTGCACTTCCATAAATTTATCATTAAAATTGACATTGTTTTCAATTATAAATTGCCATCGCTCATTCATCCGAACACCACCTCCAAGGGAAATTGAATTATAAATCTTTGGGAAATAATCATTTCTAGAAAAGAAATAATTATGGTTTGCTGTATAATAGTTGGAAAAAGAAATATTGAAAAAATGGTCAGGTGTTCCAAAAGATTGAGATAATGAATTTTCAATAATAAAGAACTTTTCATCTTCTTCGAGTAGAATTGGAATGGTTAAAATTAAGGACTTGAAAGCAGTTCCATTTTTTTCTTGACTAGGAGTCGATAGTTTTATATTCGCTCCCAGAGTAAATGGAAAACTATAACATAATCCAATGGAAACGCCATTTGTCACTCCATGATCCCAGAGTATAGAAGCACCCATAAAGGTTCGATAACTTTTTTCTCCTTTCTTTAGGCTAAAACCAGTATTAGTGTAAAAAAGATATTGTGAATATTGGAAAGGACTGGCGTACTTTTTTTTATTCCAATCGAGATTACCCTTCACCTTTATCTCTTGAATTTCAGAAAGTGTCAAAGTGATTTTTTCATCCTTTTTCTTCTTTAGAAAAAATACTTTTTCATTCTGAATTTCTAAAATTTGGCCTTTGATTTTTTTTCCATTTTTTAAAATAATAAGATGAGTTTGGGTAGAATCTTGAAGATTAAGTTGAGTGTCAAAATTTTGGGAATGTATTGTTATAGAAAAGAAACAAGTACTAATGAAAAGCAATTTTAATTTTAAAAAAAATAATTTGTTCATAAAGTTTTAGTTTGCTGAAATAGAATATAATTCTAGAACGTGCTTAAAGTTTTTATATTTGGAAATGGTAAATTTCTGACGTCATATTAATAGACGCTTTGAAAATGCAAAACGAAAGTTGAAAATAAAAAAAAATGAAAGATATTTTATCAGATAAAGGTACACGACTATTTATAATTCTCGGTGGTTTTTTCATAGCCAATGCAGTCATTGCAGAATTTATAGGTGTTAAGATTTTTTCTTTGGAAAAAACACTAGGCTTTGAACCTTTCAGTATGGAGTTTTTTGGTGAAAAAAACTTAGCCTTTTCATTAACAGCTGGAACCTTACTTTGGCCGATCGTTTTTATCATGACAGATATTATCAATGAATATTTTGGCATGCGAGGTGTGAAAATGTTGTCTTATTTGGCAGTTGGATTGATCGCGTATGGTTTTGTGATGGTTTATTTTGCGATTGGATTGGAGCCTGCTGGGTTTTGGCCAACATCACATATCTCACCTGAATTTACTGAAGTTCAAAAGCAAGATATTTTGAATAAGGTAGGCGATTATAATTATGCATTTAAACTTGTTTTTGGTCAAGGTTTATGGATCATTGCCGGATCGATTATCGCATTTCTAATTGGTCAATTAGTAGATGTTTTTGCGTTTCATAAAATAAAAGAAAAGACAGGAGACAAACATTTATGGTTGAGAGCAACAGGTTCAACATTGATTTCTCAATTTGTAGATAGCTTCGTTGTATTGATAATTGCATTTTATATTGGTGCCAATTGGAGTCTAGTTTTGGTGCTAGCAATTGGGCTGGTGAATTATATTTTTAAGTTTGTAGTAGCTGTTTTATTGACACCATTTTTATACCTGATTCATGATATAATTGATCGGTATTTGGGAGAGGAAAAGTCTAAAGCAATGCGAGATGCTGCACTTTTGGAAAGCTAAAAACTTAAAGCAAAACACAATAATATTCTTTGGAAACTGGATTAGTTTTAATTACATTTACATATTAACAATTTTCTTATTTTTTATCAAAAATCATATAATTATGAATAACACTCCTTTAATTAAAAAGATAGAATTTTCTAAAAATCTTTTTTACTTCTTTTTTATTGCTTTAGTTTCAACTAGTATTTCTTTTCAGAGTTGTAACCCTGCTAAAGGAATGGTGGCACAAGATGCTGAATCATTGGAATCGTTCAATATTTTAAAAACAGATGCAGTTTCTATTATGAAGAAAGGAGCAAAAAGTTTTTCTGCAATGGCTTCTCAAATTAATGAGTACAAAGCAAAAATGAATGATCAACTTGATTATGAAAGAGCGAAAGGAGAGAATAATTTGAAAACAGTTCAGATGCTTGAACTTATCTCGAATCCTGAAGGAAATCTATTAGGTGGATTCTTTAAGAGATGGGAAGATGAAGGGAAACTCAATGGTCCATTCATCAAAGAAGCTGCAGGTGTGGTTTCCAAAAATTTCGACAAAATTATAAACCTAGAGAAAAGAAAAAAGAAACCTAAAATGTAGATTTGAGTAAAATTTATAACTAAGTGTTTTCTTTTAATTTTTTTAAAAACCAAAAAATCCATCATGGCAAAAAGAAATTCTAATAAAGATAATTTAACTAAAATTACTGGTGTTGGGCCAAAGATTCAGCAATTACTTAATGCAGGAGGAATCATGACTTATAGTGATTTGGCCAAAGCTAAAAAAGCAACTGTTGAAAAGATATTGGAAGATGCCGGTCCAAGATTTAATGCTCATGATCCAAGTACTTGGATGAAGCAAGCTAAAGAATTAGTAAAAGCTGCAGGTGCTGCCAAAACTACTACTACGAAGCCAAAAACTTCAGCTAAACCGAAGGCAAAGCCAAGAACTACTACTTCGAAACCGAAGACAAAACCGAAGGCTTCAACTAAACCAAAAACTTCTGGCGATGCTTCCAAAATTAAAGTGGGTGAATTGGATTTACCAAGGTTTAGAAGTATCATGAAAGAGCTTTCTGGTAATGTAGAAGATTTGTCAAAATTAACTGTACGTAAATACCAAAAAGACGCAAAACGAGATGCCGAAAAAATGATTAAAGGTATGAAGCGTGATTTGAGAAGATGGACTCGAATGTTGGAACGAGGAGATTTGACAACGATGGATTTTGAGTTTTTGGTGAAAAGTAATGTCGATACAGCTAAGATGAGCGCATTAGAAAGTTCAGGTATCGCTGTGATACGTTTAAGAGCTTATCGAACTTCATTGTTTAATTTAATTATCGATACAATTTTTGGATTAGCATTGAAAGCTTTGAAATAGTTGTAACAAAATAATTTCAAAATAAGAGAACCTTGACATTTTAATTAATGTCAAGGTTCTTTTCGTAGGACGACTTTCTAAGTTGTTTTGCGTCATCCGACTTAGAAAGTTAGGCTATGTGAAAAAATAGGAAGTGGCCAAAAGTAAGCTGTAAAATAAATACCATCCAACTGGAGTATACTTTGAAAATGAAATATCATATTGGAAAAAAAGATAAATTGCAATGGCTACTTTTTCAAATAGATAAGCGAGGAAAGTTCCAAAAGCAATTCCCACCAAACCAAAATGTTGGACAAAGATAACGCTTAAAATTATGTTTAAAATAGTTTCCAAAATAGAAATGTAGAGTATCATTTTTGTTTTCCCCAATGCAATTAAAATAGTTTGAGGGAAAATCAATCGACTGATGATGACCAATAAAAAGACATTAAAAACTGAAGCACTTTCTAGAAAATCAGGATTAAATACTTTGGGAAACCACCACGCACTTGTTAACATTAATATTATCGACAAGGGGAAAAGCCAATGAAATAAGTTTAAAGTTTTCTTTTTTAACTCTGTAAAAGTATTGTTATGTTGTTTTGCAATTACTGGAATCATGGCCATACTGAGAGCATTTGCCAGAGCAATAGTTAAGGGTAGTTCTCTCGCCCCATATCTAAAAATGGCAAAAGTTGACTTGTCGTCATAAAACCAACCAACTACCCAACTATCAAAAATTGTCGGAAATCCTGAGAGCAATGCATATAAAATTAGGGGGATAGATAACTTCAGGTAATTACTCATTAACTCACTTCTCCATTCGATTTTTCCAAATTCAAAAACTACTTTTAGTAACCATAAGAATCGAAAAACTCCAAGTCCTACCAGACCTTGGATACTTCCTAAAAGTCCTTTTCCTAAAAATAAAGGAATGATTACCACTAGCACTTGAAGAGAAAAAACGATTACTCCAAATCCCAAGATTTCTTTTGCTCGATTATTTACTAAATAAATATAATCCACTAAAAAACTAGGCATGAAAAAAAACAAATAGATAGCATACCATTTGAAATAGGGGAGTGTATCTTGACCAACAAGCAATTGAGTGAGGCTTTTTTCAAAAACAAAAAACAATACAATTACAAAAAATGAAATTCCACAGAAGAGAAGAAAAGTATTAAAAATAAATGGTCTCTGATCGGTAGAATTTAATTTTGGAAAAAATGGAAGAATACCTTGATTTAATCCTGCAATCCAAAAAAAACTTACAGTAGTTCCGATAAAAGTTAACATTTCGAAAGTTCCAATCTCATCACTTGTAAGTACACTTTTGGCCAATAGGATGCTAATCAGAATTGCAGCACCTTGCCGCAAAATCTGAAATCCTTGGAGTGCTCGCACGTTGGTGATTTCGAAATTCATTTTGCGAAATTAAATAAAATTTGGTTACAGAGTTATTTGTTATAGAGTTACTAAATTTAATGCAGCGGTTAATGAAAATTTTGCGTTATTAATTCAAATCAATTTGAATTAATCTATTTACTTAGATGATGATCCTATTTTTTAAACTTCTGTTAAATCCAACAATCCAATTATGGTTTGAATTTTGATTAAAAAAAAGATACATTTACAACTTATTGATATTCAGATACTTATATGAAAAAGCACATTTTAAAAACAATAATTGAAGTTTATGCTTCTGAAAAAGAATTGTCTCTTGACGATCAAAAATTGATCAAAAAGGCAAAACAAGCGTTAAAAAAATCCTACTCACCATACTCTAACTTTAAAGTAGGTACTGCCATTTTATTAAAAAATGGGAAAATGATGTCAGGGAGTAATCAAGAAAATGCATCTTACCCACTTTGCCTTTGTGCCGAACGTGTAACTATTTCAGCAGCAGATTCGGTCTATCCAAAAGTGCCAATTTTATCCATGGCAATTACCGCTAAAAGTCCTACTCAAATTATTTCAAAACCAGTTGCACCTTGTGGAGCTTGTCGTCAAGTTATTGTTGAAACAGAAATGAAACATGACACTCCGATGCGAATTATATTACAAGGTGAAAAAGGTAAGGTTTATGTGATTGAGGGTGGCAAGGGGTTATTGCCACTTTCATTCGATGGATCACAACTCTAAATTTGCATTGGAAAATATTTATATAGTAATAAGTGAAATCCATTGGCATGATTTTAGGTATTATAAAAATATCGAATATTTAAACGAAAAGATTAAACAAACCAATAGAAATTTCATAAATTAATATTTATATTAATTATAAAAGTGTATTAGTTTACGCAAAAGTATTTCAGAGCAAAAATGAAAAAATACTCACCCAATTGAGTAACAAAAAATAAAGTTTAAGCCTGAATTTATTCCAACCGATAAGCAAGTTTTCATTAAACAAAGGTCGATTTTAAAAAGGAAATTTTTCCAAAATCCGGAATATGAAAAGAGTTTTTCTACACACTATTTTATTTTTAATGTCCTCGGTTTCTCTTTTTTCCAATAGCTGGGAAAGAGAATATAATACAGCTTCTATTGAAGCTGAAATAATAGTTAATGATTTAGTAACAGAAGACACTTTTTATGTCCAAATCTATGATTGCCTCGTTTATGGAGACGTTTGTATTGATATTCCATTAGCTGATGTGGGTAATTATATTTTTTCCGAAGGAGGAAATATGTACACCAATGGTTTTGAGGGATGTATGGAGTCATTTAGTTCAAGTTATGACTATTCTCAATTATTTGGTCAAGGAAATATTGGTCCATATATGTTGGAATCATGGGACATAGATGGAACTGAATTTTCAGGAGAGTTTGCTAATATTCCAGACCTAGTTGACTCTATGAATCTTTGGGATCCAACTGGAAATTGGGTACTTAACACTAACAATCAATCTATTACAGGTGGAAATCCAAGTTTGGAATATTACCCAATGGATGTGACGGTCATCTCAATTAATTTGCCATCAAGTATTCCGATAGGTTCATTTAATGTTTTTGAAGGAGTTTCTTTAAGCCTGTCAGCAGGGGAACATTGGATTCAAATAATTGATAATGGAGGCGGAATATGTGTTGACTCATTTTTTGTTAATGTTGTTTGCATTGAGACAGGAATTGAAAATTTCATTTTATTAGAAGATTCTATTCATACTTTTTGCTTTGACAATAGTGAATTATTAGGACAAGTCATTTCGACTGAAATTCTTTGTCCAAGCACCGGTTTATCGCCTGCCGAATTTACTTTACTTGGAGGAAATGCATGTGTAGAAATTACTGCATTGAGTGTAGGTCAAGATTCAGCATGTTATGTTTTTTGTGATAATTTTGGATTTTGCGATACGACATACATTTATGTTACAGTAGAAGCTACACCATTTGAGACAAGTGTAGAATGGATTTTTGAAACCATTTATTCTAATACGACTGAGCAGGCTTGCATTGATACAATGGATCTTCCTGGAAATACAATGAGTATTTTCAATGACTGCCCCGATCAGTCTGGCGAGTATGTAATGTTTTCAATTGACCCATTATCTTATTGTATAGAGTATTCGGCAATTGATATTGGAAAAGATACAGCATGTATAATTTTTATGGATGATTTAGGAAATGTGGATACTACTTATATTGTGGTTTGTGTTTCCAATCCAACACCAGATACTTTAACTCAAAATATTATTTTAGGAGATACCATTTCAGTTTGTATGGATTCAACTCAACTTGGAGGAAACCTTATATTGATAAATAATATTTGTGCAAATACTAACGGCCCAGCAAGTTTTTCAGTTGATACTTTAACTTATTGTGCTGAAATAATAGCCGACCAAATTGGTCAAGATACAGCCTGTATTATTCTTTGTGATAATTTTGGAGTTTGTGATACGACTATTTTGATTGCAAATATTACGGAAAATACACCATTGATTTTGACTGCGGTAGATGATAATGGATCAGGTTTATATACTGATGTTTTGACATTAGATGTTTGTCTCAATGATACGATTCCAGAAAATCAAGCTTTGACAAATTATTTTATTCTTTCTTCATTATCTGGGGGAATTGATCCACAATATGGCTCTGCAACTTTTGTAAGTGAATGTAATATAATTTATACACCTGATGAGATTGATTGTGATGTGGTGGATAGTTTTATGTATGTGATTTGTACGTCGGATGTATGTGATACAGCTCTTGTGACTCTTGCACTTAGTTGCGAACCAGTCATAGGAGAAGAGTTAGTTTTTTCCAATGGATTTTCTCCAAATGGAGATGAGATAAATGAATTTTTTGAAATAGGAGGAGCAGAAACTTATCCTAATAATTCTCTAAGAGTTTTTAACCGATGGGGAAATGAAGTTTTTAAAACTGAAAATTATCAAAATGATTGGGATGGAACTTTCAATGGAGCAAGATTGATGAACGGTACTTATTTCTACTTATTCAATGATGGTGAGGGAAATACTTACACGGGTTACGTGTATATTCAGAAGTAGGAATTTGTGACTGTAAAAAATAGACATAGTGATATTTTTTTTACTATATATTTAATCTTTTTATTTGTTAAAAAATTGGACTTAAGTTATTGGTAGTCAATGGATTATCAATTGGCTAAATGTATGATTTTATTATAACCTTAAACTAGCATAGTTTTTGTTTTTAAAATGTGTGACGTAAATTGGACTTTAAAAAAAGCGGCTCACACAATAAATACCCATTTGAAATGAGAAAAATATTTACTCTCTTATGCTTTGTTTGCTTTTTCGGACATTCTGCTTTTTCGCAGCAAGATCCGATGTTTACGAAGTATATGTTCAACAGTTTACATTATAACCCAGCTTATGCCGGTGCTAAAGATCACTTAGCTATTGGGTTACTTTACAGAAACCAATGGTGGGGCATAGATGGCGCACCGGTTACTCAAACTTTTACGATTCATACTCCCCTTAGAAATAAGAGAGTAGGTGTTGGATTTAGTGCTTACAATGATGTTATTGGGCCTTCACACCAAATGGGTGCAAATTTCAGTTACGCATACAGAATTCCAATGGGGAATGGTGGACGAGGAAAATTAGCAATTGGATTGCAAGGAGGAGTGACGAATTGGCGAGCTGATTTTTCCAAAATAACTTTAGCTAATCAGAATGCATCAGTTGATGAAGCATTTATGGAGCAACAGCCAAGTTATTGGCTACCAAATTTTGGAGCTGGAATATACTACTACACTCGAAATTTTTATGTTGGATTTTCAAGTCCTCACTTAATTGAATATGACTTGAGAGATAATGCCACTACTGATATCTGGGCAAGACAATATAGACACTATTTTGGTTCAATAGGAGCAGCTATTCCGATTAAAGGGGATATGATTATTTTCAAACCATCTATGTTAATTAAAAATGTTGGATTGTTGAGTAAATTCAACAAAGACGAAGCTTTCCAAGAAATTGGAGCACCAACAGAAATTGATATTGATTTATCAGTATTATTTTATGAAGCACTTTGGATTGGAGCATCTTTCAGGACTGCGATTGAAGCATTTAATGATACAAGTTCATTTGACTCAGTTGATCTATGGGCTGCATATTACCTGCAAAATGGATTAAGAATTGGAGCTGCATATGATTATTCTTTAACAAAATTGCAAAATCCTGCTAGGGGATCATTTGAATTAATGTTAGGATATGAGTTTAATTATAAAACAAAACAAATTGTAACTCCGCGTTACTTTTAATAAAGGTCTAAACTTACGGCACATAAACCTTTTGGTTTAGGTATCGTAAACAAAAAGAGAAAACTACTAGACTTTAATCAATAGAATTGAATGGTCACCCATTCAAAACGAAATTTTCCAAAAAAATATTAATGTTTTCCCAAATACTGGGGATGATTAAAACACTACAAACATGATAAAACAGAAGGTGATTTTAGCTTTGTTGCTTTGTATAATAGCTTCAAGCAGCGCATTTGCTCAATTCTCAAAAGTAAAAAGAGCAAGAATGTATATGGAAGAGCTCAACTATATGGGAGCGATTGAATTATACAATCAGATCCTTGATAAGGATGATAATCCAGAAGCCAAAATCAATATTGCTGAAGCATATCGAAAAGTTAATGATTCAGAAAATGCAGAATATTGGTACGGTCAAGTAGTTCAATTGGCTGATGCAGAACCAATTCACAAATTATATTATGGTCAAATGCTCCAACGAAATGGAAAATGTGATTTGGCTAAAGAATGGTATCAAGCTTATGTTGATGCTGTTCCTGAAGATCAACGTGGACAGTACTTAGTGCAAGCTTGCGATTACGAAGATGAGTTGCGTACCAAAAATGCAGGTATCTATGAAATCGTACATGTTGATTTCAATTCTAACTTAGATGATTTTTCTCCAGCATATTATGATGATGGTTTGGTCTTCGCTTCAGAGCGAGACAAAGGTATAGCCATAGTTCGGACAACTGAATGGACAGGTAATCCTTTTAATGAATTATTTCAGGTGAAAAGACAAAAAGAAGGAAAAGAACCTGCAGAATATACTTATAAAAAACCTGAGAAGTATTCTAAAAAATTAAATTCTAAATTTCATGATGCTGCGGTAACGTATAATAAAGACCAGTCTAAAATTTATTTCACAAGAAATAATATCATGAATGGAAAAGTTGGAAAAGATGATGATGGGATTATCCGTTTGAAAGTTTTCTCTGCAACTATATCTGGTGATGAGTGGAAAGATTTAGAAGGTTTACCTTTTAATTCTGATGAGTATTCAGTTGCTCACCCAACCTTAAATGCAGAGGGTACTAAGATGTATTTTTCATCTGACATGCCCGGTGGTTTTGGAGGAATGGATTTATACATGACTACGATGGATGGAAGCAGCTGGGGGCCACCGATCAACCTTGGTGCAAGAATTAATACAGAAGGAAGTGAAATTTTTCCATATTACGATAGCAATAGTGAAAGATTATATTTTGGATCTAACGGACATGTTGGTTTAGGTGGATTAGATATCTATTATATGGATGACAAAGGAGAAGATCAATTTGGAGATGTAATCAACATGGGATATCCATTAAATACAATTTCTGATGACTTCGGAATCATTTTCGACGAAGAAGGAAAAGAAGGATATTTTACTTCTGATCGTGAAGGTGGAGTAGGGCGTGATGATATTTATGCTTTTAGAAAATCTGCTGCTGCGATGGAAATCTTAGTGATTGATGAAGCGACTGGAGAACCAATTCCTGGAGCAACAGTTACTAATGATTGCACAGGCGCTGAAATGTTGACGAATACTGAAGGAAAAATCATGTTTGACATGAAAATGGATCAATGCTGCAATTTTGCTGCAAGCATGGATGAATATTTAGACAACTCAAAAGAAGGTTGTACTAAGAGTGTTGAAATGGGACAAAAGGTTTTTGTTGAAATTCCATTAAAAAAAGAAGTACTATTTAATTTAGATGTATTGGTAGTTGATCCGACAACTGGGATTCCAATCGAAGGGGCTATGTTAACTTTAACTAACGATTGCGAAGGTGTTGAGCCAGAAGTACTTTATACAGATTCAACTGGAATGCTTTCTTATGAATTAGCAGAAAATTGTTGCTATACTGTTACGGCTAAAAAAGACGGTTATTTTGGAAGTCCAGTAGAGAATCAATGTACTCGTGATTTGACTGAACCAACAACATTACAGGCCATTGTTAATTTGAGTCCAATTGTTGCACCAGAAGTAACTGATGAACCTATTGTTGGTAATAATCCACCAACTATGCCTGAAGGATATACTACAGATTCGGAAACAGGTCAACTAATAGATAAATTTGGAGAACCAGTAGATGGACCTCTTGGACAAGATTACTATGAAGATGGAATTCGTCAACCTAGAGAAGGAGAATTTCCTATCGTAGAAGGAGTAGAAACTCAAGAAGGGCAACCTATTGCATACTTGCTTCACATTTATTATGACTTCGATCAATCTTATTTAAGAGATGAAGCTCAACCTGAGATTGACAAATTATGTAGAATGTTGACTGAAAATTCTGATTTAATTATTGAGATCGCTTCTCATACTGATTCAAGAGGATCATTCAGATACAACAGAAGTCTCTCACAAAGAAGAGCAGAATCAGTAGTTCGAGCTTTAGTTGATTGTGGAATTTCTGAACAAAGACTAGTAGCAAGAGGATATGGTGAAAACCAAAATATCAATAATTGTGCTAACCGAATTCCTTGTTCTGAAAGAGAACATCAAATGAATCGACGAACTGAATTCCGAGTAATCGGATGTATGAGTTGTGCAGATGTAAAAGCAATTTCTAAGCAGAATGACAATACAAAAGTAGATGAATGTGCAAGTTGCCCATTCTAATATAAAACGACCTTCTAAGTCTTTTTACAAATAAAAGTGAAAACTGTCTAGTCTTTGAAAAAAGGCTAGACAGTTTTTTTTGGAAAAAATAAACAAAAAATGAAAATAGATGTTGTAACATCTAATGTAATTGTATATATTTGCATCATAATTATTTTAACATGAGATTAGAAGAAGAAATACAACAAAGTAAATTCAAAGATGAATACCATAAGTTAGGAGTAAATATTATTTACTCTGCTTCATGGATGAGTTCATTGCATTTACAGGTTTTAAAGAATTTCAATCTCTCCGTTCAACAGTTTAATATTTTAAGAATATTAAACGGACGAGATCCAGAACCAGCAACGGTTAAATTATTAACAGAAAGAATGATTGATAAGATGTCTAATGCTTCTCGCCTTGTTGAGAAACTAAAACAAAAAGGACTAGTAGCTAGAACTTCTTGTTCTGAAGATCGAAGACGAGTAGACATTGCAATCACAGAAAAAGGAAAAAAAACAGTAGATCAAGCTTCAAGAATTTTAGAAGGAGAAATAGATAACACACTCTCTGTATTGACTAAAAAGGAAGCAAAACAGCTAAATGATTTATTAGATAAAATGAGAGATTAAAATCTTTTCATTTTTTTTGAAATAATAGGTGTATATACATTTAATGTCTAAACCTTTTTAAGTAAACTTTGTTATAGAAAAATATATTTAATCACGTTTCCGAAAAAAATTAAAATCGGAATTTTAAAATCAAATTAGAAATTATGAAAAATTTATTCACATTAGCATTCGTAGCATTTTTTGCATTCGCATTTACTCCTAATAATGTAGGAGAAGGAACTCCTGTAGATACTAATAAAAGTGTAATTACTTGGAAAGGTTACAAAGTAACTGGAGAGCACGCAGGTATCTTAAAAGTAAAAAACGGGAATTTAGATTTCACAGATGGAAAATTGACCGGTGGAAGTTTTGATATTGATATGGCAAGTTTGGAAGTAACTGATTTGAAAGCTGGTCAAGGTAAGGAAAAGTTGGAAGGGCATTTAAAATCAGCTGACTTTTTTGGAACGGAGAAATTTCCAACCGCAAAATTTGAAATCACTAAAGTTGTATCAAGAGGTAAAGCAGGAGAGTACAAAATTACTGGAAATGTAACGATCAAAGAAACTACTAAAGAGATTAAATTCAATACAATGGTAACTGAAGCGAATGGAGTAAAAACTGCTAAAGCAGATATTACTTTAGATCGATCTGATTTCAATGTAAGATATGGATCTGGAAGTTTCTTCGATGGTCTTGGAGATAAAACAATCTATGATGAGTTTGACTTAGCAGTAAGTTTAGTAGTTAAGTAAAAGATAATTAAGTTTAAGCATCATGTAATTTTTGATGCTTAAACTTAAAAATGATATTCAATGAATACCAATTATCAACTAATCGAAAACGTAGCCGTTAAACAATATGAATTTTATATTGATGGGTTTATTCCAAAGATTGAATATATCAAAGTCAAAGGCAAGATATTTTTGACGCATACAGAAGTGCCAGTTGAGTTAGAAGGGAAGGGCATAGGTTCAGCATTAATTAAGCAAGTTTTGGAAGAAATAGATAAACATGATTTTGTAATTATTCCAACTTGTCCGTTTGTTGCAGCTTATATCAAGCGGCATCCTGAATGGAAAAGATTAGTGAAGAAAGGGATTAATATTGAATAAAAAATCATTGGTGATTAAAGTGAATAACCACCAATGTGTAAAATGAAAGAGGTCAGAGTTTAACTCTGATCTCTTTTATTTTTTTTCATAACAAGAATATTAGATTTACGTTTTTAGAATCAATTCATTCTCTTTTCCATCAGCCGAACATAATCATTATTAAATCCAATGATCAATTTTTCACCTTGATTGATTTTTCGAATAACACGCACATCACCTCGGAATAAAAGCCCTGATTTTTTATTGGAAACTGATTCGAAATTTCCATTTCCATCGTTTAATAATACGCATCCATATTGACTTTTGTAATTTCCAATTTCAGGTTTTACCTGTGAAAGATTCCCTCCTAACAATATATCTACATTTCCATCTGAGTTAATGTCAGTTGTCTCGATAGCAAAAATTGGAGACAATTGAGTAGAGTAGGGAAGGGAAGATTTTGTGAATTTTCCTTTTTGATCATTGAAGAAAATGCAAGTTGATAATTCTTCAATTTGATAATGAAATGAATTTTCCAAAACATTTTTGTCGAAAATATCCTCTATCGTTTTCCCTTTGAAATCTTGATATTTAAGATATTTTCTTTTGATAAAAGGAAGTTGTTTTTCTAGGTCATGTTTTAGAGCAAGTGGATATTTTTTTCCATCAATTGACTTTACAAAAATGGGTTGAGTTGATCGACTACCACTAAAATCATGTGCATAGATTTGTAAGTTTTCTGTTTCATTTATTTTAAAAACAGAATTCAAACCCAAATTTCCTGCTACAAAATCAGGAAAACCATCATTGTTAAAATCATCAATTTTTAAGCAATTCCAAAAACCAACGGTTTGGTCTAAAGTTTCTTTTTCCAAAAAAGTTCCTCCTTCATTTTTAAAAATATGAATCCCCGTCCATTCACCTACCACAATTAGATCTTCATCATTATCTTGATCTACATCAAAAAATGCAGCATCATTTATCAAGCCAATTTCAATTAATTCAGGAGCGATTGCCGCAGTATTTTCTTTAAAATTTCCTTTTCCATCATTAATCAAAATCTGTCCACTTCTTGGTTTTCCTAATTGAAAAGCCTTGTATCCTTCTCCAACAAATAAATCTAAATCACCATCTTGATCGATATCTGCTGAGGTAACACAAGTGGAATTTATTTTTTTTCGAGAAGGTAATTGTTGTTTGGAGTCGATGAAATTTCCTTGCCCATCATTAAAATAAAAACGATCCTTGAGATCCATCGAAGTACTTGAAAATTCTGATCCACCTGAACAAACAAACAAATCCAAATCACCATCACCATCTGCATCAAAAAATAAACAATCGGTGTCTTCCGATTTTTGATGAGTCTTAAAAATAGAATTACTGGAGGGCGAAAAATCTCCATTCTTTTTTTGAAAAAACAAAACTCCAGCCTGACCTTTTGCACCTCCTAAATAAATATCCTCCAAGCCATCACCATTTACATCTCCAATATCCAAGCATGGACCTTTGGTCGAACGCATTGAAAATGCTAGATGATCTCGATCAAAATCTGAGTATGAATTTTCTTGATGTTTAAAATCAATTTTAGAATTAGAACTTTCAAAAATTGATGCGATTGTATTTTCCATTTTTGAAAAAGGAACATTTTTGGTAGTTGATTTTTTTATTGTAAGAGTATTGTTGTAATTCCAATCGTTAATAGTTGTTTTGGTCAAGTCAGACCATTGAATGACGATAGAATCAACTGGATTTTTATCATCAATTCCAAAAATTAAAGGAAATCCAACAGAAGATTGAAATCCTTTTTGAGGAATTAATTGTTGGGCCTGAACGCCTTTTTTTTGATAAACTAAAACTTTGCTACCTATGGCAAATACATTTTTCCGATCTCCTTCTAATTGGATTTTTATATATTTAAAATCTGGATTTTCAGAAGTTGTATTTTCAAAAACAGAAGCGAATTCCATGATGTTATTTGTTACCAAATCATAATCTCCATCATTGTCAAAATCAGCATAAGCAGCCCCATTGGAAAATCCTTTTTCATCTAATCCCCAAGCGCTGGCCATTTCTTCAAACTGAAACTGAGTGTTTTCTCCTGTTGGATTTTTAAAAACATAATTAGGAATTGGTTCTGAAGGAATAGCATCGATGAGTTTTTTAAAATCAACTTTTTTGCCTTGAACGATTTGTTTTACGGTCTCATCATTCGACGCAAATTTTATATAGTCCAAATCAGTTAGGTCTTGATAAATACCATTCGCTACAAAAATATCTTTATAGCCATCCATGTCCATATCAAACATTAGCGCACCCCAACTCCAATCTGTTGCAGCTACATTTGCCATCCGTGCGACTTCACTAAATGTATTATTTCCATTGTTCCATTGCAATGTATTTCGAGTAAATTGTTGGAAGTAATCATGTTTTAGATTGTATTGAAATTTATTCCAATCCTCAAAAGTCGCCTTCGATTGGTATCTTCCAAAGTCTCGTGGCAACATATCTGTTACGAAAATTTCAGGATAAATATCATTATTTAAATCAGCCATATCTGCTCCCATTGAAGCAGAAGAAATTCCATTCATCATCGAAGTAAGTGATTCTTTGAAGGTTCCATTTTTTTGATTGAGGTATAAATAATCTCTTTCAAAAAAATCATTGGAGACATAAATATCTTCGTAGCCATCTAAATTTACATCGCCAACAGTCACGCCCAAACCAAAACCAATGATGCTTCCATAGATTCCGGCCGCTTCGCTAATGTCCATAAATGTATTGTTATCATTTCTGAAAAACTTATCGCCACCTTT
Source organism: uncultured Saprospiraceae bacterium (assembly GCA_905480595.1). Taxonomy (GTDB): domain Bacteria; phylum Bacteroidota; class Bacteroidia; order Chitinophagales; family Saprospiraceae; genus CAJQQY01. Next base: position 27,994 of record CAJQQY010000229.1, read on the forward strand.
TGGGTTTCGTGTTGTTCGTTCATTTTTTTGAAGGTTAAAACTACTGATCGGACGATAACTATTATTGAGTAAATACAAATCCAAATCTCCATCTTTATCAAAGTCAAAAAAGGCAGCATGAGTTGAATGTCCTGTATCATCCAATCCAAAAATCGCAGCAGACTCCGTAAAGTTTAATTGGCCATCTTGATCCAAACCATTATTGATAAAGAGTTCATTTTGCTTATTATCGCCTTTCACATCTCCAGAATTGCAAACATAAATATCCAACCAACCATCACCGTTTACATCAGCAATAGCAACACCTGTTGACCATTTTTGCTTGCCACCAACATTGGCACTTTGGGTAATATTTTTAAATTTAAAATTTTGTTGATTGAGAAAAAGTTGATTTTCTTTTTGATTGGAGGTGAAGTAAATATCTTCGAAACCATCGTTGTTAAAATCTCCAACGCCGACTCCACCGCCGTTGTAAAAATTTCGATAAGTATAAATGTTGAATTCATTATCGAAGGCTAAATCGTTGCGGAAATCAATTCCTGTTTCGGTTGGAGTTAATTTTTTAAATCGTTTTTGCCGAGTGGGGATTTCATTTTGACAACTCGCCAAAAATAAAATGATGAGGTAAAATATGATGATGTGTTTTATCATAGAAAAACTTTTTTATCATCGACTGGCTGGAAGCAAGTCGATGATGTTGTCAAAATTGATCGGTCATGTCTAAAAATTCACCACCCACCATTTTTTGATTTTTTAAAAAAATACGAAGCCGACGATTTCCTGTAAATACAACATATGCTTTTCCATATTTTTCATGATCGAATTCTTCCATGGTCAGGTTAAATTCTTTTTCCAAATAGGATTTTATTTCAGGAATAATTTCTTTTGAATAGACCTGCTTATTCCATTTTGAAAAACCGGTATGATAAAATTCAAAATCTAGTTTGTTAATTTTTTCAGATTCATACTGAGGGTAGAAGTTCATTTGATATTGATTTTCTTTCCAAGTAATTCTTTGACCTACTTGAAGAGGTGTGCCGCTATCAAAGATATCTCCAGCTTGATTATATTTTTGGCAATGATCAAAAAAATCTTCTTTGGTCATTCCAAAACGAATACCTAGTGTGAGCGAATCTTCTTGGATACCTGATGTACTAGCTGTAGCTAACATTGTTTGATATTTTCCCTTTTTACAAGAAGTCAAACAAAGAAAGAAAAAAGAAATACTCAAAAGGAGGAAGTATTTTTCTTTTTTTAAAATGGTCATATCTGTAATTTTGTTTTTTCTCAAAATAAAATACCTGAGAACCAATATAAAAAAGAATCCCGAATTTTTGATTTATCAAAAATTCGGGATTATGTATTTATTTATTCAATAAAATTAGTAACAAGGATTTTGTACCAAGTTTGGATTTGCATCAATTTGACCTTGTGGAATTGGCCAAAGTGAAACACAATTTATATCAGTCATCTCTTTTTCCCACCATGCATCGCCGTATTTTCCAAATCTAATTAGGTCAGTTCTTCGTTGTCCTTCGATGTATAATTCTTTAGCTTTTTCTGCTAAGATTACATCTTCGTTAATTGTCATCAATGGATCTAAGTTTGCTCGATTTCGAACAAGATTAAGATAATCAACAGCATCCGGTTGATTTAATCTCCATTGCGTTTCTGCTTTCATTTGTAAAATTTCCGCATATCTGAAGATAGGGTAATCGGCACTATTATCAGCGTCAATACCTTCTTCGATTTCAAATTTCCCAAGACGTGCACCAGCTTGACGCAATGCTCTCGGTTCCAATTCGTTGATAGCAGGAGTTAAGTTTAACCCTGGTCCATCAGTATCAAATGCGCCTGCGGGATTAGTTGGATCAAATGGTTCGTATAATGGATCAGTCAATTGAGTAACTCCATCTGGTCCATATTGAGGACCTGCCAATAATCCATTTCTTCGATCATCATCATCTTCAAATGAATTGTAGAATTCCTCCAATGCACAGATTCCATTCCATGGAGTTGCCTGTAAACTAAATTTCTCTTGGTGCTGATAATGCAAAGAAAAATAATGCAACGTCAATCCTGTAGCAAATACATCATCGTAAGGAACAGCCAAAATTGCTTCCGGTGAACCACTTGCATCTACTTTGAAATTGTCAAAATAACTTGGTGCTAAATCGTATTTGTTCGCATCAATAATTTGATTTAAAACATCATCCGCTTTTTGCCATTGAGCAGTTCCTGTGTAAACTTCAGCATTCAAATATAATTTTGCCAAAGTAGTTAATGCTGCATATTTTGTCATCCGACCATAAGTAACTGCGCCAACTTCTTCCGTTAACAAAGGAGCTACTTCCAATAATTCAGCTTCGATAAAGTCATACACTTCTTGGCGGGTATTAGGAGTTGGTAAATATCCATCAGGTACATCGAATTCTGTTTCGATCGGAATATTTCCAAACAAGTCAACGCCCCACCAGTAATAAAAAGCACGTAATGCTCTCAATTCTGCGATGGCGTTATCTGCTAAATCCCCACCTGATAATTCAAATTGGAAAATTAACTGATTACAAATATTGACACCGTTAAAAATAAATCCCCACATATTATCTACATAAATTTCGTTAGTAGTCCATTCATGTCTGTGAAGTCGTTGCCATCTTCCTCCATCTAACCAATCGCCACCTCTAGTTGGTACGGCAAAAAGGTCAGTAGAAACATCTAAAGAAGGCATAGAATATTGAGCACCATATTGATACAAGATGGTATAACTTGTTCCAAATGCTCTCAATAAATTCTCTTCTGTATCGAAAAAAGTATCTCCTGTCAAATCACTATAAACCTCTTCATCCAAATTTGTACAAGAGAAGGTAGTTGCTAAAACGCAACCAAGCAAAAGAATATATATGCGTTTAAAATTTTTCATAATTAAAATTTAAAATTGTTTCCGTTTTAATTTTTTATAAAAAACTAAGACGAGTACAATGATTGAGTGATGATTTTAGAATCCTAAATTTAATCCAAAGGTGAATGAACGAGTTGTTAAATAAGTACTTCTTCGTTCAATTCCTGGAGCTAATGGATCACCAAATCCATCTCCATCTGGATCATCAATAAATCTAACTTCAGGATCAATTCCTGTATAGTTTGTAAATGTAGCTAAGTTTTGTCCAGAAATATACAACCTAACTTTTGAAAAATAAAACTCATCTGGCAAACTAAAATTATAACCTAGAGTAGCATTGTCAATTTTTACAAATGAAGCATCCTCCACATATCGGTCACTAAATACGGCAAACTGTGTAGCATCTTTATTATCCAATGCTGAAGCCAATCCGTTTAACTCAGAAATGTTGACAGGTGTCTCATAATACAATCGGTTGGTGTTAACCAAATCATGACCAAATACTCCACGTAAGAAGATATTGAAGTCAAAGTTTTTATAAGTAAAAGTATTGTTAATCCCCAACTGATATTTTGGTAAACCATTTCCAATGTAGGTTCGATCGTTTACAGGGTCGAAACCAGCGATCGTATCAATGTCTCCATTGTGTATCCATTCTCCATTCTCATCTAAACCAATATATTCAGCTCCGAAGATACCTCCGATTGGTTGTCCTTCTTCGATTCTTACCATGGTTTCTCCTGAAAAGTTAGGAGCTCCTAAACCTGCTAAGTCTCTAAATGATCCTGATAAAACTGACTCGTCAGAAATCTTTAATAGCTTAGTGTCAAAGAATCTCGTGAAAGCAATATTTGGTTTCCAGCTGAAATTTTCTTTTTGAACACCACTATATCCAATAGTCAATTCTAGACCTGAACCTTCCATTTCTACCAAGTTCAAAAAGGTAGTTGGATAAAGATTCGGCGGAGAAGGGACTGAAAAATCTAAGATCAAATCTGCAGTCTTCGTTCGGTAGTAATCAACAGAACCGGTCAATAAATAATCAAACATAGCAAAGTCTAAACCGAGATTAGTTTCTGTTTTTGTTTCCCATTTCAAATTAGGGTTAGGGTTAGAGACTGGGCCATATGCTTGAATGTATTCTCCATTATTATAAAATGACTGACCAGTTGGGCCGAATCGGAAAACAGAGATTAATGGATTCCCTGGAGTGTTTCCAGTAACTCCATAACCAGCTCTAAGTTTTAATCGGTCTACATTTTTGATCGGTAGTAATTTTGCCACATTTATACCAGCACTTGCCCCTGGGAAATTTCCCCAAGCATTATTAGCACCAAATCGAGAATCACCTTCTCTTCTTAAACTTGCTGATAAAAAGTAAGTATCGTCATAGTTAAAGTTAACTCTTCCAAAAAATGCAATCGTTCTAATTCTTTGTTTGAAAGAATAAACATTTCCATTTCCATTTTTTATATCATCGGCAGCACCTAAATTATTATAAGTGAAGTCATCTGATAAAAATCCACCAGCAGAACCACCAAAACCTTCTTTGATATTTTGTTGATAAGAATAACCTGCTAAGAATTTCATTTCAGTTTTTCCAGTTTCTAATTGATAGTTCAAAGTAGATTCAAAAAGATTACTCACCCGTTCCTCAGTTTGTCTGCTGGCAAAACCTCTGTCGTCACCTTTTGATCCAAATCTCCAAAAACTCTCTTTTGAAATGTATAAACCTCTAAATTCATTTTCACGAGTTTGAGCAAATTGAACCGTTCCAAAAAGACCAGGAAGGATGTCTAATTTTGCACGAACACTACCCAACATTCTCTTTTTGGTTTCGTCATTTAAGTTTTGTTCCAAAATGGCAACAGGATTAAAGAAGCCAAAAATTTCTCCTTGGAAATAACCTCCCCAATTTTGTGCAAGCGCCGAAGTATCTTGAATAGAAGCAGTAGGGTTAAAAGTTACTGCGGTTCCAAATGCATCATTAAATCCTTTTTCTTCCTCTCTAAAAGTAGTCGATAATTCAGAAGAAATAGTCAATCTACCTTTTAAAGCTTTTTGTTCAATATTGATTCTTGCGTTGAGTTGTTCGTAAGTTGTAGCGATTCCTACTCCTTGTCCATTTCTATAATTAAGAGACATTCGGTAAGTCGTTTTATCAGTTCCACCAGAAAGCGAAACTCCATTTACGTGAGTAAAAGCAGTTCTCGTAATTTCATCAAACCAATCAGTATCACTTCCAAAATCACGTACAGAAGGATTAGAATCTTTGAAAGATAAATATTCATCTCTATTTAAAACATCTAATTTTCTATCTACATTTTCGGTAGTAACAAAGCCTTCGTATTCTACTGTTGCTTTTCCTTTTACACCTTTTTTTGTAGTAATTAAAATTACCCCGCTTGATGCACGAGTACCATAAATAGCAGCAGCGGATGCATCCTTAAGTATGTCAAAAGTCTCAATATCACGAGGGTCAACACTCGAAAGTGAAGCCCCAATCACACCATCAATAACAATTAAAGGCTCTGTGTTTCCTCCAAAAGTAGATAATCCTCTCAAACGAATATTAACATTTGCATTTGGATTTCCTCCTGGTCTTGAAACAGAAAGTCCAGCTACTTTACCTTGTAATAATTGCATCGGATCAGTAACATTCCCTTGATTAAAGTCCTTACTGCTAATGCTAGTAATCGCACTTGTTACCTCTTTGGTTTTTTGAGTACCATAACCAACTACTACCACTTCGTCCATAAGATTACCTGTGGTCATTTTGATAAGGAGGCCATCAGAAGTGATTTCAACCGTTTGTTGAGTATAACCTGTGTAAGAAATAATTAAGGATGTAGTCTCTGAAGAAACGGTAAGTGAAAATTTTCCATCAATGTCGGTAGTCGTTCCGTTGGATGGATTATCGGAACTTTGGACGGTAGCACCAATGAGCGTTTCATTGGAATCTTCATCGATAACGGTACCTGTTATAGTTCTTTGAGCAACGCTTGAACTAATCAAAAAACAAGTTCCTAAAAGGATGAAAAAAGATCTTAGTAGTAATGTTTTTTTCATAAAATATAGTAAAGTTGATTTAATGTGTCATATTGACATTATGTACCAAAGGTAAAAATTTTTATAATAATGCAAATACGAAATATTATTATTTTTTAAAATAAATTTAAAAAAGAGGTTGGGAATATATTCCGTTTGGAAATTATTATGATGAGGTCGGATTAAAAATTAGTTTCAACAAAGGCGATTTAATCTTGTGTTGCAAAACCATGTCAACCAAAGAGACGAAAATGATAAATAAGATTCTATCTTTAGAAGAATAGTTCATATACAAATATGATAAATTATAAAACCCTCCGAAGATTACTATTTTTTTATAAAAAGATATCCTAAATAATAATTAACGGACAAAATAAATATGATTTTTTTCTAAGATTTGAAAATATTCTTATACATTGTGTCACATTAACACGTTGTGTCGTCTTGACACAATGTAAAAAAATCAATTTCAACCATTTTTAATAATCTAAACTAGTATAGAAATGAAAAAACTATTACCCATTATTTTTATGTTTTTAGTCTCGAATATGCTACACGCACAAAGCGAAGTTGTAGGTATTATTGGAGAACTTACTGAGTGGTCATCAGATATAATTATGACCAATGACATGACCGACTTAAATAAATACACAGCTGAAATTGCGGTATTTGATAGCCAAGATGGAGATGGAAGTGGATTTATTGATTTAAAATTCCGACAAAATTTAGATTGGGGTACTAATTGGGGAGCTTCTGATTTCCCTTCCGGAACAGCTGTGGATGGAGGAGCAAATATCCCTGTTCCTGCAGGCTCTTATTTGGTTGAATTCGATCGAAGTACAGGAGAATACTCTTTTACTGAGCAATGTAATAATGTTAGTATCATTGGAGAAATAACAGAATGGGGTAGTGATATCTTCCTTACTCGTAGTTCAACTGATCCAAATGAATGGACTGGATTTATTGCAACGTTTGATAGCCAAGATGGTGATGCAAGTGGATTTATTGATTTGAAATTCCGACAAAATTCTGATTGGGGAACGAACTGGGGAGCCTCAGATTTTCCGTCTGGAACTGCTGTAGGAGATGGACCTAACGTTCCTGTTCCAGCTGGTTCATACGATGTTACTTTTAACTGTTCTACTGGAGATTATAGTTTTACAGCTGTTCCTGGTTTAGTTGGAGTAGTAGGTGAATTTACGAATTGGGGCGGTGATCCTGATGTAACTTTGAAAAGAGATGGAAACGACTGGAGTGGAATTATTACGGTAAATGAAACACATGATTTAGACGAAAATGGAACTGTAGAATTGAAATTTAGAGAAAATAGCGATTGGGGAACTAACTGGGGTGGATCAAGTGATTGTGGTACTGCTACTTTAAATGGAGATAATGTTTCTCTAGCTTTTGGTTCTTATGCAGTTACTTTCAATGATCAAACCTTAGACTACTGTTTTACTCCAACTTGTGGGCAAGTATCTATGATTGGTGCATTCAATGGGTGGGGAGCTGATGTAAATATGGTTCGATCTGAGTCAGACCCAAATATGTGGACTGCCGAACGAGTATTTTATGCTGACGTAGAAATGAAATGGAGAGAGAATGCAGATTGGGGTACTAATTGGGGAGCTACAGATTTTCCAACAGGTACTACTACTTTAGGAGGTGGAAATGTTCCTGTTGTAGCAGGAGAATACACAATTTCTTTTAACTGTTCAACTGGAGCTTACTCTTTTGTTTCTTCCAATAACTTGCCATGTGGAGAGGTTGGAATCATTGGTAACTTCAACAATTTTGGTACTGCTGATCCAGCAACAGATCCAGTTACTGATGTTTGGATGAATAGAGATCCTAACAATCCAACTCAGTTTTCATTATTTTATAATTTTGATGCTGCGACGCCAATGTACTTTAGAGAAGATGGTCAGCCTATTAGTAATGATGCTATTTGGGGTGGTTCTGGATTCCCACTTGGTGTAGGTGTTCAGGATGTAACTACGCAAATTCCAGTTGAAGGTGGAAAATTCAATATTAACTTTAACTGTTTCACTCGATTATATGAATTCGAAAGATTAGGAAACTCTGCAACTGCACCTAAAGTATTTAATATGGTGGTAGATGGAGTTACTGATGAAGCAGATTGGAATATTGACAGAGGTGTATTAAGTGTATTGGAAGGTGATGTAGGAGATGATGGAGCACAATTCGCAGTAACTTATAACGATGAGTTTATTTTTGTAGGAGTGAATGTAACTGATGGTGAAGTTAATTTACTTGATAACGCAAGTGGAGATAACATATCCATTTATATTGATGGAGATAAAAGCGGCGGTGATTATACCGATGCTGATATTGCCGTTAGAGCATATGATGATACTAATGGAGCGATATTAAATGGTAATACTGGAACTGCATTCGATGATTGGGGGGTTACAACTACCTCAACTGGTTACTCTGCGGAATTTTCTTTTTCATGGGCAGAATTGGGTGTTGATCCATCAGCAATTGCATCTTTTGGATTTGATGTAATCGTTCAAGATGTTGACGGTGCGGATACAGCAAGATATGCATGGAATGGTACATTGGACAATGACACTAATACTAGTGGATTTGGTGATATGAATTTAGGTGGACTAGAATGTGGACAGATTTCAATGTTTGGTGATAATATCGGAGATGTTGGATTAAATACCTTGACAGCTACACCAACTGAATATGTAGCAACTTTTGAATTTTCAGCAGCTGAAGATATCGTATTTAGAAAAGATAATTCAGATGTAGTTACTTGGGGTGGAGGTGCAGCACCTTCAGGAACAGCAACTTTAGGTGGAGATTTAATTAATGTTGCAGCAGGAAGATACATGGTATCTTTTGATTGTAGCACATTAGATTATAATTTCGCTGATGCAACTGCAGGAGACTGTGTGGCTATTTCTGATAATACTTCTTCACCAGCAACTATTGATGGTGACTTGGCAGAGTATACATTGGATCAAGTGATGGATTTAGTGGTAGATGGAGCAGATGAAAATAATACAATCACTTGGGGAACTCGATGGGATAATGATAATTTATACATTGCAGCTCAGGTTACTGATGGAACTGTATTAAGTTCTGGATCATCTAACCCATGGGAGCAAGATGCAATAGAAGTTTACATCGATGGAAATCACGATGCAGATGGAGAGTACGATACTGATAAAGATGTACAGCTTGTTATTCATGATGATGGTGCTGGAGCAACTCAAATTTGGAATAATGGTGGCCCAGCTGCAGATGTTGAAGCATCATTTGCTTTAACTGCAACAGGGTATAATGTAGAGGTTAAATACCCATTCAGTAATATTGGATTTGTTCCTGGTGCAGGAAGAACAATTGGATTTACTATTGGTACAAACGATGCTGATAATGCAGTAGGTGCTAGAGAAAATCAAATTGCTTGGTGTGGAACAGGGACTAATTACAATAACACTTCCGAATTTGGAGATTTGCAGTTTACAGGAGGAATGATGATTGCAAACGAGAATATTTATTTAAATAATGAAATTCTTGTTTATCCAAACCCAGCTTCTTCTATCATTACTATTCAAGCATTGAGTGATGCTTTTGATAGCAATACAAATGTTAGAATGTATGATCTTTTAGGAAGAACAATCATGAATCAAAAAGTTGATCTTTCAAGTTCAAATGTACAATTGAATGTAGAAAATATTCCAGCAGGAATATTCTATTTAGAATTATTAAGTTCTGATGGCAAAATTGCGATTAAGAAATTAGTGATCGAATAAAAACTACATTTCGATAAAATAGAACGTTCTTAGACAAAATCTTTAGTCAATATTCGTATGACTGAAAATACAGAATTTGTCTAAGAACAAATAAAAAAAGGTGTTAGTCCATTTGGGCTAACACCTTTTTTATTTTGTGTGATTTTTTAAATTAAAAAATATCAAATGATCAATGCTTTTTAAATTGTAAAATTTAAAAGCCCTTTCTCCATCAATTTATTATATTTTTTAAAATCAAAACTGTATAATTTTGCTGGACGATGAGAAACATTATTTTGAATTTCATTTAAATCAATCAACAAGTCAAGTGAATTTAGTTTTCTTCTAAAATTCCGACGGTCCATTTTTATTTGCAAAACAGTTTCATAAAAATTTTGCAATTGCATCAAGGTAAATTTCTCAGGCAATAAAGTAAAACCAATTGGATGATTACGAATTTTTTTCTTTAATGATTTATAAGACTCATCCAAAATCAATCGATGGTCAAAAGCTAACTCATCAATATCATTAATTGGAATCCATTCTAAATGCTTGTCCTCACTATCATGAATTTTATAATCAGAGATTTTAATAAAAGAATAATAAGCAATCGTCACTACTCGACCTAGTGGATGGCGGTTAGGATCACTATAAGCTTTTACTTCTTCAAAATACAAATCAGTCAAAGTAGTTCTTCTTTGCAACACTCGAATGACTGCATCTTCCAATGTCTCATTCATTTGCACTAAATCACCAAGCAAAGATTTTTTCCCTTCGTATGGGGGCATATTGCAGTCTATCAATAATACTTTCAGACCTTCTTCATCATAGCCAAAAATAACACAATCAACAGAAAGAGATGTTTTTGATTCTTGTGTCAAATGTGTTAACCATGTATTGATATTCTTAACTCTCGTCATTGTCTCGTAATTTCTAATAATAGAATAGTTTAAAAAATAATTATTATTGAAAGTGTAAATTTTCGTGGTTAAATGTCAAGGAGTAATCCTCAAAAAGTAGATAATTCTCTTATCTTTGCGTCTATGTGACACACATGGAAAGAATTAGCAACAATATTAAAAATAAAATTACAAAAGAGCGAATTCAACAGAATTAATTCTAACTCATTTTATGAAAGGTAATTGTTAATTTTTCCCTTCTAACATATTTAAATTTGAAAATTCATCAAAAAAAATATTATATGAACCGCAATCTATTCTTCAAAATCCAGGCATCTTTCATTCTTTTTCTTTTAAGTTCTTCTTTTGTAAATGCTCAAATTGTAACAATTGATCCTACTTTCTTTAACGGGGATAGTGACATAACTGTTACTTTCGATGCCACCCAAGGTAATGGAGGATTGGAAGGTGAGTCTCAAGTTTTTATGCATGCGGGGTTGATTACAGATGTTGGTGGTCCGGCTAATTGGCTAAATGTTCAAGGCAATTGGGGAACATTTGATCCTAATGTTTTGATGGCAAATATCGGTGATAACAAACATCAGAAATCTTATAATATTAAAGATTTTCACAACTTCACAAGTACTAGTTCGACGATTGTTCAGTTGGCATTTGTATTTAGAAATGCGGATGGATCGAAGGTGGGTAAAACTGCTGCGGGAGGTGATATTTTTATTGATGTGCCAGAATCATCTGGATATGATGCATTTTTTGTAACACCAACTTCTCAGCAAATTGTGAAGCAAGTAGGAGAGTCAATCGAAATAAAAGTGGTTAGTTCTGAAGCTGCGACGATAACTTTATTTGATAATAACCAATCAGTCACAAGCGCTGCAAATGTGGAAGAATTAGAATATACTTTGCCTGTATCAACGCAAGGAAATCATGTGGTTCATTTTGAAGTTAACAATGCGAGTGGGATTTTGCGAGATACTTTTTCTTATGTAGGTTTGGATGGGACGACTGTTGTGGAAGCTGATCCACCTACTGGGACAAAATTTGGTCTTAATAGAATTAGCGATACAGAAAGTATTTTAGCATTGTATGCTCCGATGAAAGATCATGTTTTTGCTTTTGGAAATTTTAATGACTGGATCGTCGATGTAAATTATTTGATGAAGCGATCATTGGACGGAAATACTTGGTGGTTGGAGTTGGACAATTTAGATCCAAATACTTTTTACTTATATCAATATTTAATTGATGGGGCTATTAAAATTGCTGATCCTTACAGCGAGTTAATTTTAGATAAAGATAATGATGGTGGAATTCCTGCCTCATTGGAAAGTATTCCTGTAGATTATCCAACTACTCAAACAGAAGGTCATCTAAGTGTTTTCAAAACGGTTGCTGATAATTTCAATTGGCAAGTAACCGATTTTCAAGCTCCGCGAAAAAAGGATTTAGTGATCTACGAAATTTTGATGCGAGATTTTTTGGAAGATCATGCCTTTGAATCATTGATTGACACTTTAAATTATTTACAAGATTTAGGAGTGAATGTAATCGAATTAATGCCTGTTTCTGAATTTGAAAACAACGATAGCTGGGGCTATAATCCATCGTACCATATGGCTTTGGATAAATATTATGGTTCTGTGGAAAGTTTTAAGAAAGTAGTTGATGCAGCACATAGTCGTGGAATTGCAGTTGTTTTGGATGTAGTTTATAATCATGCTTTTGGACAATCGCCTTTGGTGAGAATGTATTGGGATGCTCAAAATAATAAACCATCTGCCGAAAGTCCATATTTTAATGTTGATCCAAAACATCCTTTTAATGTTGGTTTTGATTTTAATCACGAAAGCGAAGCAACGCAAACTTATGTGAAACAGACGCTCGATTATTGGATGAGTGAATATAAAATTGATGGATTCCGTTTTGATCTTTCAAAAGGTTTTACACAAACATTTTCAACTGATGATGGCGTTTTTGCAGCCTATGATTCAGACCGAATTGCAACCTTAAAAGATTATGGAGATCACCTCTGGGATCAAGATGCAGATCAATTATTAATCCTCGAACATTTCGCAACTAACTCAGAAGAAAAGGAATTAGCAGAGTATGGATTTATGCTTTGGGCAAATGCTAATCACACTTTTAACGAAGCGACTATGGGGTATCATGACAGCAATAAATCTGATTTCAAATTTTTATATTTTGAAAATAAAAACTGGGATGTGCCTCATAATGTTGGCTACATGGAAAGCCATGATGAAGAAAGATTGATGTACAAAAATTTGCAATTCGGAAATTCAGGAAGTAGTTATAGTGTACCAAATATTGTAACAGGTTTGGAAAGGAATGCGATGGCAAGCGCTTTTTTCTTTGCAATTCCAGGCCCAAAAATGGTTTGGCAATTTGGAGAATTGGGATATGAATTTTCTATCAATCGTTGTGAAAATGGAACTATTAGTCCTGACTGTCGATTGTCTCGAAAACCAATTAGATGGGATTATTTAGACAATGACTTAAGAGTAAACTTGAATACAGTTTATAGTAAAATGATTGCTCTTAAGAAATCACATCCGGCGATTTTAAATGGACAAGCAAATCTAAAAGTAAATCCTGCTTTGAAAAAAATGCATTTGGATCATGCAGATGGGAACGTTTGTATTATCGGAAATTTTGGAGTGGAAGAGGCGACAATTGATCCTGAATTCCAGCACATAGGAACTTGGATAAATTATTTGTCAGGCGATGATTATATTGTAAATGATGTCAATGAAGGTATAGTTTTAGCGCCTGGAGAATATTATGTGTATGTTGATAATTTAGATTTTACGGCAATAGAAGATTTGGAAACTTTCGAAAATGAAATTTCTATTTATCCAAATCCAGCCAATAGTTTTGTGAATATCACGACGACTGCTGAATTTTTATTTAATGAAAATTTTCAATTAAATATTTTTGATGCGACAGGTCGATTGATAAAAAATGAAAAGATTCAATTTCCTTTTGAAGTAGATTTTTCTAATCAAAATTCAGGAATGTATTTCATACAATTAATCGATGACTCTAATCAAGTAGTTACGAAAAAGGTAGTTTTACAAAAAGAAAATTAATGCAATCAGATATCGGATACCATTTAAGGTATCCGATACCCAACTAAGGTCAAAACAAAACAAACGATGAATAACGAACAATCAACTGTACAAAAAAAAGAACTTAGCTTTTGGCAAATATGGAACATGAGTTTTGGGTTTTTAGGAATCCAATTTGGTTTTGCTTTGCAAGGAGGTTTCATGACTCGAATTTTTCAGACACTAGGAGCGGATCAAGAATCAATTCCATTATTATGGATTGCAGCACCATTGACAGGATTATTGGTACAACCAATCATCGGTTATATGAGTGATAAAACTTGGAGTCCAAGATGGGGGAGGAGGCGTCCTTATTTTTTGATTGGAGCGATATTGAGTTCCATTGTTTTGTTATTTGTACCTCACTCACCAGCGTTATGGGTAGCAGCAGGTTGTCTTTGGGTTTTGGATGCGTCGATCAATATTTCGATGGAACCATTCAGAGCATTAGTTGCTGATAAATTACCTGACTCACAACGATCATATGGTTTCGTTGTGCAAACTTTAATTATCGGAATCGGAACATGGATAGCCAGTAATTTGCCTTGGATGATTTCACAATTAGGAGTGAGTAATTCAGCCGAAGAAGGAATTGTTCCAATGTCTGTAAAAGTTGCTTTTGCCATTGGTGCATTAGTTTTTTTATTGAGTATTTTATATACCGTTTTCACGACGGACGAATATCCGCCAGAAGATTTGGAAGCATTTGAAAAAGAAAAACGAGAATCAAAAAATACTTTTGTCTCAGATATTTTAGGAAACATAGGAAGCATGCCTACGACTATGAAAAAATTGGGATTGATTCAATTCTTTTCATGGTTCGCATTTTTTACGATGTGGAGTTTGGCAAATCCTGCTTTGACAGAGCACGTTTTCCAAACACCTGCTCCTGTTAACTCAGCTTATAATATGGATGTTCCTGCAGAAGCGGAAGCATTTAATATTGCGAATACAGCTTTTCAAGAATCATCAAATTTAGTTGGATCTGCAATGGGAGTTTATGGATTGAGTTCCATGGCATTTGCATTGTTGTTGGTGTTTTATACTTCAAGAAGAAGAATTAATCGGAAGTTTGTTCACTTAGTTTCGTTAATGTTGGGTGGGCTAGGTTTTATTTTCATGTCATACACTTCACCTGAAAATTTAAAATATTGTTTCGTGTTAATTGGGTTCGCTTGGGGAAGTATTCTTTCGATGCCTTATGCGATGTTGTCGAGTTCAGTCGATCCAAAAAAGATGGGAGTCATCATGGGGATTTTCAATATGTTTATTGTGATTCCACAAATTATAGCTGCGCTTGGAGGGATTAATTTTGTATCAGGCTTGTTGGGCGAAGAAGCGATTAATGCGATGACCGTTGCAGGGATTAGTTTGATGATTGCAGGTTTGTTGAATTTATTGATTACGAATAAAAATGCGATTACTTATCAGGCGGAGTAACAAATAAAACCCGTGGCACGGCTCTAAGCCGTGTCACGGATTTTATTAAAAGAAAAAGGGATTTTATTTTTTTGGCGAAAATATTTGTCCAGTTGTTATATCGAAAAAAACTCCAGAATCTTTTTCTGAAGTCGTCAAGAAAAAATAGTTATCTATTTTTTTATCTCGATTATTACGAGAATAATATCTAGTTGCTAGTTCTATTTTTTGATACTCAGCTGGGAGCATTATTTTATTTTGATCCATTGAAAACCAACCGTAAAGTCTATCCTGTCCAAGAAGTAGAAGTCCAGGCAAATCATAATCTAGTTTGATTTTTTCATATTCTATTGGAGCTAATAAATTACTTTTCTCATCAATTATTCCATAGAATCTAGCTGTGCGAACTATTCCAATTCGTGCGCCATTTTTTTCATTTTTTATAGTTCGGTATAATTTAATTTCACTTCCTATCTTAGATGAATCAAGTTTGATAGGAGGGACTGGAACAAAATCTTCGTCTTCGTCAATGTCCATATCCATATCCATAAAGTATGGTCCATTCTCTTCATCTTTTTTTTCTTCTTTATTGGTGTTTTTTAAAACATTACCACTTTCATCGAAGAGTATAATTAAACTATCTTGCATTGCCTTAAATATGATAGAACCATCTTCTTGTATTTCATCTTCAACAAAAGAATATTCTATTGGAATAATTATTTTGTGATTAATATCAGCAATCCCACATTTCTTATTTTCTTCAATGACTCGGAAATATTTTTCATTTTTAAGGGCAGTTACATTTCTGTAAATTATTGGAATACAAACCTTTCTGTTTTTTAAATCAAAAGTTCCAACTTTTCCATCAAGTCTTAATCTTGCGGTTTTTGCTGTATTCCGAAGTAAAACATGATCATATCCAAAAGGAATAATAATTTCTCCCTTTCGATCAATAAGTCCCCATCTGGAATTCTGTGATGCATAGCTATGAGCACTTTCTAAATCATGATTTATAAAAAAAGTAATATAATCAAAAGTTGCTTCTTTAATTATCTTTTGATTTTCATCAATAATTCCCCATTTGTCATTTTTTTTAAATGGAAAAACTCTCGTCTGTGCTGAAAGTATATTTACGAAGAAGATAGTTAGGAGGAGGAAAATATTTTTTTTCATAGCTTATTTTTTTCGAGTAATTATAAGAGATTTTTATTAAAAAAAAACGTGACACGGAGTTGAGCCGTGCCACGGAGTGGTTACTTTTTTAAACCTGCTTCATCGATAACTGAATCCTCCCTCGTTTCAAATCAACCTCCAAAACTTTCACCTTCACCTCTTGATTCAACGATACAACTTCCGCAGGATTTTTAATAAATCGATTCGCAATTTCAGAAATATGAATTAAACCACCTTGCTTAATTCCAATATCCACGAATGCTCCAAAATTAGTAATATTATTAATCACACCTGTCAGAATCATCCCAGGATTAACATCTTCAATCGTCTTAATTGTCTTGGAAAATTCAATCGCTTTAGCTTTACCACGAGGATCCAATCCTGGTTTTTCCAACTCTTTTAAAATGTCATTCAATGTAGGCAAACCAATACTTTCAGTAACATATTTTTTCAAATCAATCTGCTTACGATGCGATTCACTTTGGATTAATTCTTCCACAGAGCATTTTAAGTCTTTAGCCATTTGCTTTACCACAGAATAACTTTCAGGATGAACAGCAGTATTATCCAAAGGATTTTTGGCCTCTCGAATTCTTAAAAAACCTGCAGCTTGTTCGAAAGCTTTATCCCCCATTCGTTTTACTTTTTTCAATTCAGCACGGCTTTTAAATAAGCCATTTTCTGTTCGATAAGCAATGATGTTTTTTGCCAAGGTTGGACCAAGTCCTGAGACATAAGTAAGCAATGGTTTACTCGCAGTATTCAGATTGATACCTACATTATTTACACAACTTTCCACCGTTCGGTCTAGGCTTTCTTTTAATTTGGTTTGGTTCACATCATGTTGATATTGACCAACTCCGATTGACTTCGGATCAATTTTTACTAGCTCGGCCAAAGGATCCATCAACCGTCTTCCAATTGAAACTGAACCTCTCACGGTAATGTCTTGATCTGGAAATTCTTCTCTTGCAATTTCGCTAGCAGAGTAAATTGAGGCACCATTTTCATTAACCATAAAAACATCAACAGGTCGTCCATAATCTACTTGTTGAAAAATCGTCAAGCTCTCTCTTCCCGCAGTTCCATTTCCAATGGCAATCGCATCAATTTGGAATTGATCGACCAAATGTTTTATATCTGCAATCGCTTCATATTCTTTCGATTGAGGTGGGTGGGGGAAGATTGTCGAGTACTTTAGAAGTTCTCCACTTTCATCCAAACACACGACCTTGCATCCTGTTCTAAAACCAGGATCAATTGCTAAAACTCTTTTCTGTCCCAAAGGAGGAGAGAGTAAAAGTTGTTTTAAATTTTCCGTAAAAACATTAATAGCTTCTGCATCCGCCAACTCTTTTGACAAATTTCTAAACTCGGTTTCGATAGA
>CAJQQY010000230.1 GCA_905480595.1 uncultured Saprospiraceae bacterium
GTGCTTCTTCAACTGCAGGTGCAGCTTCTTCAGCAGGAGCATCACCAGAAACTGTATCAACAGTATCTTGTTGAACACTATCAGCAAATGAACCAGCTTCAGCAGCAGGCGTACCTTCCGTTAATTCAGATTTAACTGGAGCAGCTTTCTTAGCAGGAGCTTTTCCGTTGATCATTTCGTGGTATTTGCGGATCTCTTCGGCAGTTTCTGCACGACGAGCTGCAATTTTTTCTTCTTTAACATCAATCCAAGCTTGGTATTTTTCATTAGCTTGCTCTTGAGTCAAAGCACCTTTTTTTACACCACGCTCTAAATGTTTGCGGTATAACACACCTTTGAATCTCAAAATAGCTCGAGCAGTATCAGTAGGTTGTGCACCTTTCATTAACCATTCGTAAGCGCTGTCTCGATTTAATTCGATAGTGGCAGGTTTAGTCATTGGGTTATAAGTTCCCAATTTCTCAATAAATCGTCCGTCTCTAGGAGCTCTCGCGTCCGCAACAACGATGTGGTAGAAAGGAGATTTTTTTCTTCCTCTTCTTTGTAATCTAATTTTTACTGGCATAAATGCTAAAATTTATTTGGTTTAACCATGCCCACTTTATCACATCAAGTGACGGTGGGTTTTTAACGGCTGCAAAGGTAAGGTATTTTTTAATAAAAAAGAGATGTTTTTGTATTTTTTAAAGGCTTTTTTGGAGTAGGAAATTTGTAGGGACAGATAGAGATTTAATACGCTGATTTCATGGTGTTTTTGGGTTGAGTTATTTAATATTTAAAATATTAAAAATGTAATTTAGTGTTGATATATACAAGTTCGCATCAATTAGAAAAAACCCAAAAAGTATACAAGAATCGAAATTTCGTATATAAGATTAAAATAGTTCCACTCCTATCTTTGTAGTATTCTTTTCAATAACTAAAAAAAATTAAAAGATGAAAAAGAATAAATTTGGCAAACAAGGTTGGACTCCCGAAAGAATAGGAGATTTAAGTGGCAAAACATACGTCATAACAGGAACTACTAGCGGAACTGGATTTGAAGCTGCTCGGATACTACTGTTAAAGGGTGCAAAAGTGGTGATGCTGAATCGCAACCCAAAAAAATCGGAAAATACCATTAACACCTTAAAACGAGAACTTGGTAATAATATTGACGTATTAAACATACGTATGGATTTGGCAGAACAGGCTTCTGTAAGAAAAGCAGCAGCGGAACTGCTTGAAAAAGTGTCCCGTATTGATGCATTGATTTGCAATGCAGCTATCGCCCAAGTACCTACTCGAAAACTTACTGTTGATGGCTTTGAAAGTCAGCTTGGAGTGAACTACTACGGTCATTTTAAACTACAAGGTATACTCTTTCCGTGGATCGAAAAATCTAAAGGGCGGATTGTGACGGTAGGCAGTATGGGGTATGATATGGGGCTTAGAACCATCAAGTTTGACGATATGAACTGGGATAAAGATTATACTGCAAACGATGCTTATAGTCAAAGCAAACTCGCACAGATTATGTCTGTTTATGAATTACAAGATAGATTGAAAAAAGCAGGAAAAAATGGTGTTAAAGCGTATGCTTGTCACCCAGGTTCATCGAGAACATCACTAATCTCTACAAGTGGTAGCTTAATGATGAGGATTATTTTTGGTCTGATGAAATTGTCGCCATTAACACAATCAGCCGAAAAAGGTGCCTATCCACAATTGATGTGTGCTACTGAAAAAGACTTAGACCAAAGCTGTTTTTATGGACCTAGAGGTAGAAGTAACTGGGTCGGTCCTGTTGGAGCACATAAATTAGAATCACACGCAAAGGATAAAGCCGTTGCAGAGAGGTTGTGGGAGGCATCAGAAGAGGCAACTGGTTTAAAGTGGAATATTTAAATTAAAAATCTTTAAAACCTAAATACATGGATATTTTAAAAGCGGCAACCGATTGGGTAAAAGCCGAACTTTTTTCAACCCCTTTTTTTATTCTTTTCGGACTTCTATTTGTATTGGCGAGCATCGGATTTTGGCAATTTGGAAAAACCGAAATGGCAAGAGCATACATAAGTCCTACTCTGGTAGCAGGTGTTTTACTTATGATAATTGGATTTGGATTGTTTTTCACTAATAAATCAAGACTCGCCAATTTTCCTATCGCTTACGAGAGTGATGCATCAGCATTTGTAGAATCAGAGCTTGCCCGTGCCAAAGGAACCTTAAAAGAATACAGAACCATTGTATTTACGGCAATTCCATTAATTATCGCTGCCTGTGCCATAGGCATTATGTTCTTCAATACACCTATTTGGCGAGCAAGTTTAATTACAACTATTGCCTTGTTGGTGGTCATATTGTTGGTTGACGGTACAGCATATGCCAGAATGGATGCTTATAATCAACAATTATTATCAGTAGAAAAAGAAGATTAAAAGATACCATGAAACATTTCAAAACACTATCAGCTTATTTTGATTACATTCGATTACCTCGACCTGAACATCCGATGTTGAGTGTATTGTTTGCTAAAGGGGAAAATTTTCTTCCTTGTCCAAAAGAGAGTTCACCTCCGATAACAAATGATTGTTATTCCATTAGCTTAAAGAAAATTGTCAAAGGAAACTTAAAATATGGACGTACAAAATATGACTTCACCAATGGAGCATTGATTTTCCTTGCTCCTCGACAAGTTATGCAATGGGATAGTAGCGTGATTTTCGAGCAAAAAGGTTTTTCGATAAACTTTCATGAAGATTTTTTAAAAGGAACCGATTTAGCACAACAAATTAAGAAATATGGTTTTTTTTCCTACTCGGCAAATGAAGCCTTACATCTTTCACCAAGAGAAGAAAAGCAGATAGAATCTATAGTTAGAAATATTGAAATAGAATATCACAACAACCAGGATGAATTTAGTAAAGACATCATCATTTCTCAATTGAGTACTCTTTTAAAATATGCTAATCGTTTTTACGAAAGACAATTTTTGAATAGAAAAGAACTATTGAATGATTTGTTGGAGCAATTCAATCAAAAATTAGAAGAATATTTTGAAGCAGGACAACTACAAGAAAAAGGTATTCCGAGTATAGAACAATTAGCAGATAAGATGTCAGTTTCGCAACGTTATCTAAGCGACACACTTAAAAAAGAAACAGGCAAAACCACAACTGAACACTTACAATTATATTTGATTGATGAAGCAAAGAATATTTTATTAAATCCAAACAAAAGCATTTCAGAAGTAGCGTATGAATTGGGGTTTGAATATCCGCAATATTTTTCAAGATTATTCAAGAAGAAGGAAGGAATAAGTCCATCCGAATTTAGAGATAAATACAAGATGAATTAAAAAGAAAACTGATACCAACAAATGTTAAAACGGCAACAGCCCTAGTCTGGAGTAATTCGCTTAGCCAGACCATTCAAAACCAAGCATAATATCAATTGAAGCAACAACTAAAATAAATTTCAAATGAAAAAACCTCCATCCAACCACGACGAACGAATCGCCAAAATGACCTTCGCCTCTGTCTACCCACATTACGTAACTAAAGTGGAAAAAAAAGATAGAACCCAAAAGGAATTGCATCAAGTAATTGAGTGGCTCACTTCATACGATGAAAAAAAACTTCAAGCACTTATCAAAGAAAAAGTAACCTTTGAAACCTTCTTTAAGAATGCGACACTTAACCCAAATGCAGAACTCATCAAGGGAGTAATTTGTGGCTATCGAATTGAGGAAATTGAAACTCCGCTTACCCGACAAGTAAGATATTTGGACAAGTTGGTAGATGAATTAGCGAGAGGACGAAAGATGGAGAAAATTTTAAGGAAGCCAAAAGTTGGCTAGCTTTGATAAAACTAGGCTTTTAAACGCTCTACTTTTCCAATAAAAAATATGAACAATAAATGTAACCGCTGTAATTGGGAAATTGCTCAACTGAATTTATCAGATGAGCAAAAACTTGAAGTTTTAAGTTTGCTAAAACAAGATTTAAAGTTGTTTGCCATCCAATATCTCCATCAAAAATTACAATTTAATCTAACCGAAGCCAAAGGGATAATCCTTCATTCCAATAAAGATTTTGGAGTCTGTCATCGATGTGATTATGCAGAGTTAGCAAAGGATAATATGGAATGTCCAAAGTGCAAAGCGTTTAATTATAATTTAAAAGTCCAATCAACTTTTAATCAAGAGTTTTGTGAACACTTGGAATGGAAATTAGATTTTGATGATTTGGGGGATGAAAGACTGAAAGGATTTTGGTGTGATGGTGTAGATCATTTTCCTTCCGAGATTAAGAGTTTGTTCAAGTCAAATTTAGCGAAAAAAAGGGTAGTAAAAACAAAAGCTTGGATTGGAAAAACAGGGCAAGACATTTACGAAATGGAAATATTTTTTGGGGAAAAGTCAATTGAAAATTACCTACAAAACAAAAGCCTGCTGGATTGTATTCCAGAAAATAATTATAAAAATTGGATTGAAATTGATCCAATTTTGAAATCTATAAAAGTTAAACTAAAATGAAAAAAGAAGAATTAGCAAGACTATTTCCCTACCAATTTTTAGTTTTTCTTTTACTCTCAATCTCCTGCCAAACTTCTACACCCAAAGTGAAAAGAAGTCCTTTTGAAATACATCAACATACTATCCGTCAAGAAGTATTAAAAAACAATATAATCGACAGTCTTTTTATTTATGGAAAATGGAATGAAGATGAGGGAACCGAAACTCAATTAAAATACTTAGGTGAAATAAAATCTAAGCAAGAGGTTTTCAAAATAATGACTTCAGTTTACCTGTGGGGATTATCAAGGAGAGCTACCAATCGAATTTTAGTTTTTAATCAAAAAAAAAAATACCTAGGAAATTATTATGGCTTCAATATTTCTAACCTACCTCAAAAACTAGAAAACAACCAACTCATTTTCTTTCATTTAGATGATGAAGATTGTGATTCAAAGATTATCAATAGGCTTTCATTTGAAAATGGAATTCCCAATGAATTCTTCATTGAATGTAAGGATGGAATGGGTGATATATATTCATTTGATCCTGACCGTCAAAACCTTGGTTAATTTTCCGTTCTCAATTAAACCAATTTAATTTATTTTTAAAACCTCTCCTACCCTTCTAATTTTCCAAACACTTCCTGCTATCTTCCGTTATCATTTTAAAATAAATTTTAATTAT
>CAJQQY010000231.1 GCA_905480595.1 uncultured Saprospiraceae bacterium
AATAATGCATAAACTGCTGCTGAAGTTGCTTTGGTCGTTTTCCAATGAGTCGTTTGCTTAGTTTTTAACAACCAAACTTTTAGATCATCAACTGCTTTCGAATCATTAGCCACTTCATCAAAAACTTCGATCATCAAAGCATGAGTTTCAATCGGTAATTGATACCAAAAATAACCACGATCATATTTCCAATACATGCCCATCTCATCATTGTTGAGCGAACGTTCTTTAAATGATTTAATCATGTCATCAGTCACACTTTTCTTACCATTTCGATGCAAAGCCAATGTTAACATTCCTTCTTGATACATTCCTTTGTTCAACCAATATTTTTCTGCTTGACCTAAATAATAGTCATGCGCGATTTGTGGATTTCCATCCATTTGTTGGTTTGTAAAAAAGGAACGAGCATAGAGATAGTGAACAGCCATATTATTCAAATGGTCATCTTCTAATTTCGTTTTTCCTTCCTTAACTCTTTTTAATAATTCTTCATATTGTTCAGCAATTCGGGCATCAATAAAAATGATTGCACGATTCAACATTTTTTGAACTTTAGGATCTGACTTAATATCATCAACTCCTAACTCATTCAAATGTCCCATACCTTCAACAATATATTGAGTGATGTACCAACTATCCCTTCCACCTGGAAACCATGAAAATCCTCCGTTACCCAATTGTCTTTCAGCGATAGTGGCAACTGCATCCTCTCGCTCTTGACTCATTCTATTTAAGTCGAAAAGCAAACCGATATTTTTCTTTTGTTGTTCTTCACTTTGCGCTTGCAAAACCCACGGTGTCTCTTCCAACAACGCACTTTTCAGTTCGTGATTTTTGGATAAATTACTCAACATCGCATCCGTGTTTTTCCATTTCTCAAAAATAGTTTTCACTTTTGGATGTGAGTTCGCCACATTAGTTGCTAAACTATTCGCATAATATCTACTAAAAATTTGCTCGGTACATGCATGTGGATATTCCATCAAATATGGTAATGCTTGAACTGCGTACCAAGCTGGATTAGAAGTAAATTCCAAAGTCAATTCATGATTTTGCAAAGTCGAAGAGTTGGCATTCTTCATTCGATCAAAAGAAAATGTTTTCGTTTCATTTCCTCGAACAGGTAAAGGCATCGTTTCTGTCACCAACATTCGATTAGTCAAAACTGGTAACGTACTTTCTTCTCCATATGAAAAATCTCCTGCTTGCGCCACTACTCGATGAGTAATCGCCATTACTTTTCCAAAAGGAATTTTAAGCTTCCAAGACAAAGGAGTTGATTGTCCCGCTCCAACTTTAAATGGAATGGTAGGATTTAGTTTCGTTGCAAAAAGATTAATTCGTTCATTCGTTACTGCATCAAACAATTCTAATTTCGCAGTTCCTTCTAATTCCTTTTCTGTTAAATTACTCACCTTCGCAGAGTATTCAATCATATCGCCTTCTCTCATAAATCGTGGAGCATTCGGCATGACCATCAATTCTTTTTGAGTGACGATTTCATTTTGCGTAATTCCAAATTTCAAATCCTTCGTATGAGCCAATCCTAAAAACTTCCATCGAGTCAATGCTTCATTCATAGTGAATTTGATGATGACATCTCCGTTTTCATCAGTCATTAATTCAGGCATAAAGAAGACAGTTTCATTAAGATTAGTTCGAACTTTTACATCTGAAAAATCAGATCCAGATTCTTTACCATCATCCTTTTGAGGTTTTGCATTTCCATCACCTCCCATGGTTACCGATACCTCTTCAATTACTTCTTGATTAGCTGAAACATCTGCTGAATATTCAACTGATATCTCAGCAGTTTCAGTTGGTGCAGACATTGGTGCAGTATCCATAACGATTCCCTCTTCTCTTACAGACTTCATACGTCTATTTTTATAGTAAAAACCATCCATAGAGAAACCAAACCAATCCAGATATCGATAATTTCGATTGACTGGGATGCCTCTTTCATGCCAATTCCTCGCAAAGAGTTGGGAATAATTAGTTCCAAAATTTCCGCTTCGTAAATATCGATTGGTGGAATATGATGGATACATATTTAGGTTCCAAAAATTAGGAGCAAATTGATCCAAAGATGCATCATACATTGCAGCTACCATTTCTGCGGCAACCTTATCTTTTTTATTTCCAGAAATTTTAACTCGCCATTCCTCTTCTTGTCCAGGTTTAAGTTTATCTCTAAAAGTGCTGTATTCAAATTTCAAATCTTTGTTCGACCAAGGCACATTAATCGTTTTTTTAGTCGTGTAGTTTCGGTTCTCTTTTACAAATGAAAGGTGATAACCAATATTGCCTCGGTGCTTTTCTTCGATTTTTAATTGAAACTCTTTGACACGAGCTAAAGTCAACCATTGACGATCAATGATTTCATTTTTAAATTCTACTTCGTGTAAAACTTTTATATTGAAATAAGCGGAGCCGAAATGATACTTAGCAATTTCTCCGGGTTCATATTTATTCTTTTCGGGTTGATGAAAAGTAAGCATATTAGTCGGAAGCGCTTCTTTCAAATCATAAATCGTAAAATATTTTCTTAGTTCGATCTCCTCTCCAAATTTATCCTTCGTCTTTAAAATCAAAACATGAGAACCTAGATTCAATTTCGGATTTCCGAATACAAACGTAGGATTTCGGGAAGCATCAAATCTCGTTTTAACCACTTCTTTTCCTAACTCCATTTTTTCAAGAACATTTTCCTCATCGTAAATGTCATTAGGAAAATCTTTCCTAAATTCTTCAATACTCATTATGAATTGGTCTGGTTTTGGAAAATATTTTTCCCTAAAAAAACCAACATCCCATTTAGTACCTTTTAATTGATAAACTGTAATTTCCCCTTGAGAATTTTCAAACTCACCATTCAAATTCTTTGATGAAATTTTAAATTCTTTATTTTGTAAATCACCCTTTTCAATTTTATCAGGAATTGAAATATTAATACTTAAAGCAACATGACCAACTGAAACATTTGTCTGAGCAGAATGAGTTTCACCCGTTATATCCACTACATCTGCATAAACTCGATAGGTAAACTGAGGTTTGTTTTTAGCAGCAGCAGAACGATCAGGAACTGCCGTAAATGTAATGTTATATTTCCCTTCAGCATCTGTGATCGTTTCGCCATTGGTAATTTCCATACTTTCTGAAGGAGGAAAATATCGCCAACTCCATCTCCAATATGGATAAATAGTTTCTCGAACTACTCGATAAGTTACCTTCGCTCCATCAATATTACTTCCAGCGAATGCTTTTGCATGGCCAGATATTTTTACTTCGTCTCCAATTTTAAAACTCCCAACGACAGGATCAAAAGTCACTTCAAATTTTGGACGTTTATACTCCTCCACTCTAAAATATTTCGATCCAAGTCCATTAGATTGAATTCTCATTTGACCAAGTAAACCTGTTCGAGGTGCTTGGAAAGACCCATTGATTGTTCCAAATTCATTGGTAGTAAATGTTTTCTTTTCTACCTCTTGAGAATTCACATCATAGAAAATTACTTCTACGTTTTCATTAGGAAGGATCCTAGGCATTTGCTTCTCATCAATTTCAGTCAATAGTCCTTTAAAATAAACTATTTGACCTGGGCGATAAATCGCTCGATCTAAAAAGAAAGAAATTTGTCTTCTCTTTTGTCTACGATCGTTATAGGAATAATTAGAATAGGATTCCTCTAGATTAAGCACATCATCTCCTTTCGACCAACGTATTTGGAAATAATCACGATTTCCAAGCCTAGGTTTTAAATATCCATTTTGATCTGTTAAACCTTCCCCTCGATCGAGATATTCATATTTTCTATTTTGAGAATTATACTCTCTAACAAAATAATTTGCCTTAACTTGATTCATCGGCTCACCTGTTTTTCGGTGAACTACATAAAATTCATTTTGATTTTGCTTATCCCTTCTTGTCCAGAAACTAATATTAGAAACATGAATCGATAAATAAGAAACTGCTTTTTTCTCATCAGAAAATTCCGAATTATCAGCCATCATCACCAAGTAAAAACCTAAGGGCATAGCATCAACTTTTACTTCTACAATATGCTCTCGATAATCACCAACTTGAGGTAAATCTATGTCCCAAGTTTTAATTGGTTTGATATCATTTAAGAATGGAATTAGTTTATTTTGGTTCTGCATTTCTCGCATTTGTCTTCTATCCTTCTCCTCCAATCGAATAATTTTTCCATAAACCTTTTCGATGTTTTTATATGAAATGGAAGCCAACATAGGTTCATTTGGCAAATTGACCTTTTCCATTTGAACCCCTAAATTTTTACGCTCAATTTGAATTTGTAAATTTCGACATTGTTTTCCTCCGTAGGAATCCTTTGATTTTTGGATTGCTTTTTCACAAATATCATGTGCTTTTTTAAAGTCAAACTTTCCAGTATCATCAGGGTTCGGCTGATATTGATTGGCTCGATCCATATAGTACCTTGCCATCCAATATTGCACTTCAGTTGAAGCTTCGTAATCATCATATTTTGCCGCCAGATTTTCCAGAGCTTTTAAATACAATTCATCTTTTCCATCCATCACTCCATTCTCTCGAACAAATCGTAACCGTTTTAAATCCACATCAATCAAGGCATCTGGCATGTCGTCATTCAAATGATGTGCTACCATCTTTTGAAATAAAAGGACAGTTTGATATTTCGCTGAAGAAGAATCTTTAGTTTGGAAATGGAATTGAGAAAATTCCTTAGTATCAGCAAATGCTTCTGGTTGATCCACATAAAACTTATAAACAGGCTCTGTCAAATAGTTCCGTTCATTCATCAAAAAATCCATCGCTCGATTTGCTAAAAAATCGTACAAAGTTGGTCTTAAGTTATCGGAGTTTTTTCCACCCTGTAGAATAGCGTCCCACTCCTGAATTTTAACATTTTTAGTAGAGTTATCTTCAACTGATTTCAAAAAGTATTTTCTACTCTCCGCTGAAAGTTGTCCAATAGTCCAAGTTCGAAGGTCATCTGTTTTAAAATCAGGTGTCTCAGTTCGATTATTAAATCGATAATAATTCCGCTGAAAATAAGAGGAATATTGCTCAGCCAACATCGATTGGATTAATGATTTCATCGGAGCTTTCGCTTCTTTTTCATCCAAGACAAACTTATTGATTGCTTTGACAAAACCATCTTCCTCCAATTGGGTCATAAATTTCCCTTTAAAAATTAAGCATTTAGCTTGTTGAGGTTGATTTTTCTTTTTGACTGCTTTGGCATAGATATCATCGACTTTTTCCAAAGCGGATTTAGGTAATCCTTTTTGTTCGAGAGAATCGACCATTTTCCAATCGGCAGAATAATCGTTGTTATCCATGGTGTTTTTCAGTTTTGTATTTTTATTGTTACAAAAACTAAAAAGCACAACTAACAATAAAAGTGAGAGTAATAAAATGGGCAGTTTTTTCATAAGATATAATTTAGTGATCTGGTTTTCAATTATAGTTTTATTGAGGAAGATTGATTCGACAATATAATTATTTGTTTTTGAAAAGATAGTTCTAACTTTTAAATAGATGTATCTAAAGTCATAATGGTGGTTTTCTATTCGAGTTTAACAATCCATTAACTTTATTCAATTCGGTTTTTAGGAAAAAAGAAATTAGCGTTTACTTTTGGAACTCACCAAAATAAATTTTAGTTAAGAACTCATTATTAAAACTATTTATAAATATTAAGCTCTGAAATACATCAAACTTTCTTTTTTAATATAATACAAACGCTTAAAGCAAAGGAAGAAATTATTTTATTCACAAGTGAATTCGAAAAAAAATAGTTCCTTTTTTAGGAAAAAGTATCAATCTGAATCGTTGGAATTCCCTATTAAATCACCTGCGTTTCATCCAAAAGCAGTACTTTGGGCAGCCGAAACTGTTTATTATGCTGCTCATTTTATTTTGTTAAGGAAAATGACGATGCTAAAATGGAGGACTATTTCCAAGCGCTCCAATTTGACGTTTCACCTGCTACCAGTTTGTCAGTCGATCTGTTTTTTAGATTTATTCCTGATATGCTAAAGCAATTGTCGCTCATCGACCATGAAGATTAGCTCATTTCTATTTTAGAAAAACAGTTAAAAATATGGCATTTTCCAAGGAAAAATTGTTCCTTAGATTTAGAGGAAATTGATTTAGTTATCATTTTTAAAATCCATCTTTGAAACAACTTTATCTCAATCGAATTGCAACTTACAAAAATATTAACCCTGCTAAGATGACAAAAGTCAATCAACTTCTTAAAGCCAATTTTGGGATTTTTGAAGAAACATTTTGACCTAATTTTAAAACAGTAAATATAATTAACTAATAGAGACTTTTTTGTGGTAGGTCGAAAAGTGGAGAATCAAAATAGCCTTGAGCGTCCAATGATTTTTCCAAAAGAAATTATTGAAATTCAACAAGAAACTTGAACAGTTGACTTTTCCTCAATTTTAAAACCATATGTTGACTATATTAATAATTTAAAAATTCGGGTATAAAAGTTTCTGATAGTCGAGCAATAAAAATTCAATATGGATGACAATGATATTGTTAAGGATATCCATAGATTAAAAAAAAGATAATTATTAGCAAATCATGTTTATACTAGGAATTAAAAAATATTTTTTTGGGGAAATTACTACTTTCACACAGTATGTTTAGTTCTTTTCTAAACTCTTCTTTTCCATTTAAACCTTTCAAGTTAATATGAAATACTTCAACTTAATATTACTTTCATTCTTCTTTTTTCCTGCTCTGAGACTCCACAATCTATTTCTGGAACTGAAACTTACCAACTAGTTTCACAAACTGTAGAAATTAAAGACACTATCTACAAGACAGATTCCAATGGAATTCAAACTGCCGAAATCGAAAGAATAAATGAAACCTCCTTCCCTATCCGAGACAACTTTATAGAAACTTGGCACTTCGAAAGTCAGACATTAAAAATTTCTACCCAATTACAAAATGATAAAACCCAAGATGTCATTTATCAAGTAGAAAATAATGAAAGTGGTTTTCTCTTAAAAAGAGATAATGAAAATCAGTTTTGTAAAATCATCAAAAAAACAAATGACGAATTGATTTTGGAAACTCGTGGAAAGATTATTTTGAAGAGAATTAAAAACTAAAAAAGTTATTTTTTTTGAATTAATTTTTACCAAAAATGGATTCTTTTCAATTAAATATTCTTTCTTTGATTCTATACTAAAAACAAAACTGATAGAAAATAATGGAATCAATTAGCATTTTCGATATTTATAAAATTGGAGTAGGACCATCTAGCTCACATACCCTAGGGCCTTGGAAAGCTGGGTTAGATTTCAGAGAACAAATTTCTGAAAAGACAATTGACAGATTAGAAATTTGGCTCTATGGTTCTTTGTCCAAAACAGGAAAAGGTCACGCCACAGATAAAGCAGTTCAACTTGGTTTACTTGGCCATGAACCTGAAACTATTAAAACAGAATTGATTACTCAATATTTAGCTGATGTAAAGAAAAATCGCATCCTTTCCTTTAATCAAAACTCTATTCCATTTGATCCCGATCAAGATATTATTTTCTTCAACGAAGAGCGTCCTGAACATCCAAATACTATGGAGATTAAGGCCTACTTAAATAAGGGTTTAATTTATGAAGAAACATACCTCTCTTTAGGTGGTGGATTTATAAAAAAAATTGGAGATGAAAATATTGAATCTCAAGTACGACTTCCTTATCCTATCGAAACTGGACAAGACTTAACTAATCATCTAAATTCTACTGGCATGACAATCTCAGAAATCGTTATGCAAAATGAATTATCACTTCGTTCAAAAAAGGAGATCAAAAATCGAATTGATAGGATTTTCCAAACGATGAAAAAATGTGTTATCAAAGGTTGTACAACAAGTGGCATACTTCCCGGAGGGCTTAATGTAAAACGACGAGCAAAAGAACTTTCTGATAAATTAATATCGGGATATGACATAAAGAATTTCAAAGAATTAGAATTGCATTTGACGGATAATCTAAAAGATTTTAATACAGTTAATAGATGGGTAAGTTGTTTTGCCTTAGCAGTCAATGAGGAGAATGCCGCGATGGGAAGAATTGTAACTTCACCAACTAATGGTGCTGCTGGAGTGATTCCAGCTGTGCTACTCTATTATTATTTCTTTTGTTCGAGAAGAATGCCAAATGATATCTATAGGTTCTTTTGTACTTCAAGTGAAATTGGTTCCCTATTTAAAAAGGGTGCAACGATTTCTGCTGCTGAAGGCGGATGTCAAGCGGAGATTGGAGTTTCGTCAGCAATGGCTGCAGCTGGGCTAACAGAAATTTTAGGAGGAACACCTAGTCAGGCAATCATGGCAGCAGAAATTGCAATAGAGCATCACCTCGGTTTAACTTGTGATCCAATTGGTGGCTTGGTTCAAATTCCATGTATCGAAAGAAATGCAATGGGTGCTATGAAAGCAATCACAGCAGCTAATTTGGCTTTATCTGGAGATCCAACGTTCTCAAAAGTTGATCTTGATACGGTAATCAAAACTATGTGGGATACTGCTCAAAGCATGCATAAAAATTATAAAGAAACATCAGATGGAGGCTTAGCTTTTCATATAAGTGTGGTCTCTCCAGAATGTTAATTTGACTTTTAACAAAAAATGCAACTACATAACAATGTAATTGCATTTTTTAATTTTAAGGAAATTAGAATTATGCTTCCACTTCTTCAACTGCATTTTTCCCTACACAATTCAAATCTTCAAACGCTTGCTTCAATCTTATTACAAATGACTCTTCCCCTTTTCTTAACCAAGATCTAGGATCATAGTTCTTTTTGTTTGGCTTATCGTCACCGTCTGGATTTCCGATTTGCGTTTGCATATAATCTCTTTTTGCTTCGTAGTTATTTTTCACACCATCCCAAAATGCCCATTGCATATCAGTATCGATGTTCATTTTAATTGCTCCATAACCGATTGCTTCTCGAATCTCTTCTTGAGAAGAACCACTTCCCCCGTGAAAAACGAAGTTAATTGGATTGTCTTCAGTTTTAAATTTCTCCTGAACAAACTCTTGAGAATTTTTCAAAATCTTTGGAGTCAATTCTACATTTCCTGGTTTGTAAACTCCATGCACATTTCCAAAAGCAGCAGCAATAGTAAATTTATCACTTACTTTTTTCAACTCTTCATATGCATAAGAAACCTCTTCAGGTTGAGTGTATAGTTTTGAAGAATCAACATCAGAATTATCTACACCATCTTCTTCTCCACCAGTCACACCTAATTCGATTTCGATAGTCATTCCTATTTTATTCATTCGCTCGAAATACTTTTTAGAAATTTCGATATTCTCTTCGATTGGTTCTTCTGACAAATCCAACATGTGAGAACTGTATAAAGGGTAACCTCTCTCTGCATAGAATTTTTCACCTGCAGCTAATAAACCATCAATCCAAGGCAACAATTTTTTAGCACAATGATCAGTATGTAAAACTACTGTTACACCATAAGCTTTGGCCATTGCATGAACGTGAGCAGCTCCTGCCACACCTCCATAAATTGCTCCTTTTTGGTTTTCATTTCCTAAACCTTTCCCTGCAAAAAATTGTGCACCACCATTTGAAAATTGAATAATAACTGGAGAGTTCAAATCTCTTGCTGTTTCTAAAACTGCATTTACAGAGTTTGTTCCAATTACATTTACTGCTGGAATCGCAAAATTATTTTCATTAGCGTAGTTGAATAATTCAGTTACTTCATCGCCATAAAGTACACCTGCTCTAAATTTTGTAGCCATTTCGTTTTTAATTTTTTTGAAAAAATCATAATTGATTTTCCTGATTATTAAATAGGTCCAATACGATTTTATTTGGTATGTATTTTAACGGTAAATGATTAACGGTGAACGATTAACTATCCCATTTTACAAAATCATGGAGAAGTTAACCGTTCATCATTAACAGTTAACTGTTATTAGATTATTCCTTTTTCAGCTAAGTATCTTTCAGCGTCAAGAGCTGCCATACAACCTGTTCCCGCTGCTGTAACTGCTTGTCGATAAACATGATCTTGAGCATCTCCACTTGCAAAAACACCTTCGACATTCGTGGTAGTTCGATCAGGATTGGTTACAATATAACCAGTTTCATCTTTCGTTAACCAATCTCCAAAAATATCTGTATTTGGTTTGTGACCAATTGCTACGAAGAATCCAGTTACATCCAGAACTTGTGAATCCCCTGTTTTGTTATTTTTCACTCGAATACCTTCAACAGTTGATTCTCCTAAAATTTCCACCGCTTCCGTATTCCAATGAACGGTAATATTTTCAGCCTTCAAAACTCGCTCTTGCATTATTTTAGAAGCACGCATTTCATCTCTTCGGACAAGCATGTGTACATTCTTACACAACTTCGATAAATAAGTTGCTTCCTCTGCTGCAGTATCTCCTGCCCCAACAACTACAACATCTTGACCTCTGTAGAAAAATCCATCACAAACAGCGCAAGCAGAAACTCCACCACCATTTCTAGCGAACTCATCTTCTTTTGGTAACCCTAACCACTTGGCACTTGCTCCAGTAGAAATAATTACTGAATCCGCATGAATTTCAACATTACCATCTGTCCAAACTTTATGAACTGGTCCTGAAAAATCAACTTTAGTAATCATGGCCATTCGAATATCAGTTCCAAATCGCTCAGCTTGTTTTTTAAAATCTTCCATCATTTGTGGGCCCATGATTCCTTCTGGGTATCCTGGGTAATTTTCAACATCGGTAGTAATCATTAATTGGCCACCAATTTCTGGGCCAGTAAATAAAACTGGGTTCATATTTGCACGAGCAGCATAAACTGCAGCGGTGTAACCTGCTGGCCCTGAGCCAATTATCAAACATTTTACATGCTCAATTCCGTTCTCCATTGTAGTAATATTTTTATTTTTTGATTAAAAAATTAAATCAAATAGTATTGTCTGTTTTTAAATTGGGTGCAAAAATAAGAATAATTTTATAATCATTTTGTCCGCAGACAAAGGATTATAATTTTTATCTTTATTTTCTCAAAACTTTAAAAAAATGACAAGTAATAAACAACATTGGGCCGTAGAAGTTCAACTAGAAAAAGCTAAAAGAGCCATTAATTTTTTATTTGTCCTTTCTCTTATTGCTGTCTTTGGAGTTTATTCCTCAATTGGGTTTGAAAACCTAACTTTTATTCAAATTACTATTTCAATAATTCTTTTCATCGCCAGCCGAATAATTTACGAACAGCCTATTTTTGCAGTTGTAGTTTTAGCAATTGTGGTCTTATTTTACATGTATGGATGGATCTTATTTCTATTTGACTCACCTGATTCTTTTGGAATTGACGCTTCTAATATGATTGGAATTGCCATTATCTTTTATAGATTTTTTATAACTGGAGTGGCAATTGGAGGATTGTATTTTGCCATCAAAGGATTGAATGGAAAAGAACATTTTGAAAAAAACCATGGTACATTGGATGAAGATGAAATGTAAATTCTAGCTCTTCAAAATATCATCCACTATCGTTTTCGAATCATTAAAAACTGTTCCTAAGATTCCACCCAATTTATAATTATCAAATCCAACGAAATATAATCCTTTGA
The DNA here is from genome assembly GCA_905480595.1 of uncultured Saprospiraceae bacterium. Lineage (GTDB taxonomy): Bacteria > Bacteroidota > Bacteroidia > Chitinophagales > Saprospiraceae > CAJQQY01. Next base: position 11,642 of record CAJQQY010000231.1, read on the forward strand.
ATTTTCCCTCGCCTATCGGTTGTTTAGGAACTTCGTATTTATCCAAAAACTCTTTTCCATTTTCTAAAAATTCTTCAATTCTTGCTCGGTATCCAGTTGCCAGAATTATGGAATCAAATTCATGTTTCTCACCACTTTCAAACATTACTCCTTTTTTATAAAATTGATCAATCTTACCAACGATTTTAATTTTTCCTTTTTTGATATGAGCAACTGTTCCCAAATCTATGACTGGTGTTTTTCCTGTTTCTCGAAGTTGAACAACTGGATGTTGTTTAGAAAGTGG
>CAJQQY010000232.1 GCA_905480595.1 uncultured Saprospiraceae bacterium
ATTGCAGTTGGAATTTCTTTGACAATAGGTTTATTGTTGGGTTCTTTGGCAGGTTATTTTGGAGGACGAATAGATGACTTTATTATGTTGTTAATAAATACAGTTTGGTCGATTCCGACTTTGCTTTTAGTTTTTGCGATTGTTTTGGCGATGGGGCGAGGGATTGAAATTATTTTTTTAGCAGTAGGTTTGACGATGTGGGTGGACGTGGCTAGGATCGTAAGAGGGCAAGTGATGTCGTTGAAGGAAATTCAATTTGTCGAAGCTGCGCAAAGTATGGGATTTAAAACTTGGCGAATTATTGCGAAACATATCTTGCCCAACATTTTAGGGCCGGTGATGGTAATTGCTGCTGCAAATTTTGCAATGGCAATTTTGATAGAAGCAGGATTGAGTTATTTAGGTTTTGGAATCAAACCACCGACTCCTTCTTGGGGAACTATGCTGAATGAAAATTATGGTTATGCTTTGAGCGGGAAACCTTTTTTAGCATTGATACCTGCTTTGGCGATTATGTTGATGGTACTTGCTTTTAATTTAGTGGGCAATGGTTTTCGAGATGCGTTGGATGTAAAAAGTAGAACGTAACGTTTTTTTTGCCACAGATTGGGCTGATTATTATGAGTTTTTATGATCCTCCCTTGCAAAGATGTTTTTGAATAATAAGTACTCTTTGGAGAACTCATAATAGCCAGTTCAATCTGTGGCAAGAAATAATAAACTCAAAAGTCATTCTCTTTCCATTTTCTAAATCAACCCCTTCTTTTTATAAAAAAGAAAATTAATACCTTATTTTTACTGCAACAAAAAATAAAGCTACGAATTCAAAACACCAAAGCAGTATGTCTGAATTATCAAAAATAAAAAGAGAATTGTCTCAACTTGAAAAAACAGAGCGAGAGCTCAACCTTAAGCAATTGCAAATCAATGGGCTGCTAGGCATCACGCAGGCGATCAACAATAATGTGTCGGCTGAAGGTTTGTATGAAATGTATGCATCGTTTGTAGGTTGGGAAATGGCTGTGGAAAAAGTGGCTCTTTTAGTCAAAGAGGATTCTGTATGGGTGTGTAAAGTGCACCGAGGCATTGATGAAGAATTGATGAAAATGGACATCTCTGATCGCCTTCCAAACTATCAACGACTCAAAAATATAGAAGAAGATAAAGATCATCCACTCATCAAAGAGTTCGATGTAGTGATTCCTGTTCTGCATAAAAACACTCCGATTGCATATAGTTTTTTTGGAGGTTTTAGTAAGGATGATGATATGTACAGCAAAGTGAAATTCATCACCACAATTACTAATATCATTGCTGTTGCGATTGAAAACAAAAGATTGTTCAAACGTCAGATCGAACAAGAGCGACTCAACCGAGAAATGGAATTGGCAGGCGACATGCAAAAAATGTTGATTCCGAATGAGTTGCCAAAAAATGAAAAATATGAGTTTGCAGGAATTTACAAACCTCATCTAGGACTAGGTGGTGACTACTATGATTTTTTAGAATTGGAAGGTGACAAATGTGCATTTTGTATTGCAGATATTTCTGGAAAAGGATTAGCCGCAGCTTTGATGATGTCAAATTTTCAAGCTAATTTTCATGTGTTGATTAACCGACATTCTAACTTAGAAATTTTTGTTAGAGAACTCAACCAAGCACTATTTCGATTGACGAAAGGTGATCGGTTCTTGACGTTTTTTGTAGGTCATTTTTGCAAAAAATCAAAAGTCTTACACTACATTAATGCAGGACATACTGCACCAGTTTTGATGATGAATGGGGAGACTCAACTTTTGACTAAAGGTTGTACACTTTTGGGTTCTTTCGAAGATTTACCTTTTGTGGAGACAGGTCATTTGGAATTGACTGACGATGCATTTATCATTTCATATACAGATGGATTGACTGATGTACAAAATGAACAAAATGAATATTTTGATGAAAATTTATTAGAGAATTTTGTCAAAAAAAACTATGAACAACCACTTTCTGATTTTAATAAAAAGCTTTATGATCACATTGATCAATTTCGAGGAACTAAACCTTTTCCAGATGACTTCACACTTTTGACTGGCAAGATTTTCAAGTAATCAAAAGCGAGTTGAAGTTTTATCCAAAATTATCACAAGACTCATATTTCACAATCCTAATACTAAATCTATCATTTACCCAACTTTTCGTTGATTCTGTAGTTTAAATTTTGGTAAATCTTAAATTTATCAAGATATTACCTTTTCTAAAATAGCATTTAGTTATTTTTGAAAATTATAATGTGTTTTTAATATTTATTTAGATTAATAAATGGCAAATAGAAATAATAATAATCCGGCTAATTTTATTTTCATCTTTATTGCTTTGGCTTTTTTTACAGTCGGAGTACCTGGGTTTGTAGTGCCTCTTGTTTTGTTTTATATTTTTTATAAAATGTTTGCAGGTGGAGAAAATCGACAACAAAGACGAGATAATCGTAGGCAGAAAAGAGATAGAACTCGAGATTATCGAAGACGAGATACTGATTACGAGCGACCTACCCGAGATACAAGAACTACTCGGCCACCTCGCGAAAGAAGACAAGAAAGATCAACGCGACGACGACCAGAACGAACGACTCGAAGCACTAGCAGAAAGCCAGTTCGTAAATCAAAAGACAATCCGTACAAAAAAAGCGGAATGGAAAAATATAAAGAGTACGATTACAATGGTGCGATAGAAGATTTTGAAAAATCACTAGCAGTTGATGACTCAGATATTGCAACTCATTTTAATATTGCTTGTGCGTTTTCGATCATGGAAAACAAAGAGAAATCATTTTACCATTTGAGTAAAGCGGTAGAGTTAGGTTTCCGTGATTTTGAAAAAATAAAAACACACGATGCGTTGGCTTATTTAAGAATTCAAGATGAGTTCGAAACTTTTGTCCAAAATAATTATAAGTTAAAAGCGGGTTCAAGTGCTCAGCAAGAAAAGATTACGGAGCATGGTGATCTGTTAGAACAATTAAATAAATTGGCAGAGTTGAGGGAAAAGGGGTTGTTGACCGAAGAGGAATTTGTCTTGCAGAAAAAGAAACTTTTAGGTTAAGAAATAACACATGAGAAATAAAAATATTTAATTTATACCAATTTCCGTTATTGTCCTTTTGGTTTTTTTCTACGAAATTGTTAAACCATTCTATGAGATAATTAACGTCCAAATCGCCTGATCACCTAACTGTTTTAATTGAATAAGTGCGCGATAAGTAACTCCCTTTTACCCCAGAATTTTGAACGTTACATTTTTAAGAAAAGAATAACTTTCAAAATAGTTTTTTGAAAAACTATTTCGGAAGCATCTATTTATTTGATTTTGGATCAATTTTTTTTTTGGAAAAGTTTAACAATCTTTTCTCAACGATTTGGGAGCGAAAAGCGTTTAGAAAATACTTAAACAAATATAAACGAGAATAAATATGATTGCCGGAAATTTGTTATCACATACTATAATCCCATTGCGGACTTCAGATACAGGAGCAGAAGCACTCGGCATCATGAATGACTTCTATGTACGTCATTTGCCTATTGTTAATGATAAACAATTGCTTGGATTGATTGCAGAAGATGAAATCTTGGAATACGACATCGAAGAAGCAATTGGTTCATATTCACTTTCGATGGCTAAGCCATATGTCAGAGAAACTGATCATTTATATGATGTGTTGAAAATTTTGAGCGAATATCAATTGACCGTTGTGCCAGTTGTTGATGCTGAGGATAATTATAAAGGATTGATTTCTCAAGATGATTTAGTGCGATATTTCGCGAACATAGGTTCTTTTACTGAGCCAGGAAGTATCATCGTATTGGAAATGAATAAACGGGATTATTCATTGGCAGAGATTTCACGAATTGTAGAATCTGAAGGAGCTGCGATATTGAGTACATTTATTACTTCTAACTTGAAAACAGAAAGAATAGATGTAACTGTAAAAATAAATCGACAAGATTTTCAATTGCAAAGAATCATTTCCTCATTTGAGAGATTTGAATATACCGTTAAAGCTTCATTCCAAGAGTCGGATTACTTTGATGACTTGCAAGAACGATATGATTCGTTGATGAGTTACCTAAATGTGTAACTAAGAAATCAAGAGCCTCTTGGTCCTAGATTTAATAAAAAAAGGAAAGCTCTTTTTGCAATTCAGCAAAAAGAGCTTTCCTTTTTTTGAGTCAAAACAATTATCGAAAAAAGGAAGCCTCTGCCCCCTGACCGGAAACGCAGCGACCAACCTCATCCCTGACTTTTATTTAAACCGATTAGCATTGAAGCCCATAGATATTCCAAACCGGGGTCCATCTTTGTTTGGGATAAAAAATGCATTTAAACTTATTCTATATGATTTACATGCTGAATCTATGGTCAAGTAGGAAATTTTGTATTGATTTTGGTCAGAAGAAATATTGATCTTATCACAAAACGATCCTGTCAAAACAGAATGAATCTTCTTAATTAAAAATATCCTGCTCAATTTTTCGTCTTTTTATTGAATCTATTTCAATAAATGGTCAAGAACTGTTTATTTTGGAAAATTATAGCAAGTGATAATTGATCACTCACATTAAAACCCACTTATGGATATTTATCAAGAAAAATCAAATTGGAAAGTTTACCTCGCAATAATGGGGATATTGATTTTGACTGCCTCATTAATTTATACAACTTCGGTTGCTAATAAATTAGCAGAGGAAGAAAGAAAAAAAGTTGAAGTTTGGGTAGAGGCAATTAACAATGTTTATAGTGAGGATGAGGAAGACATGCAAGCTGACTTTTCTTTTGAACTAAAAATAATCGCGGACAATACTACTATACCTTTAATTCTTGTAGAAGATTCTGGCGTCATCCAAATGGCTCGGAATTATGGAGAAAAAAAAGAAACAGATAATGATTTTCTAGAAAAAAGATTAGCAGTTTTAAAGCAAAGTGGCTATCCTCCTGTTTCAGGTGGAGAGGGGAATTTAGTATACTACGAAGATTCTTCAACACTCAAAATGCTTACGTATTTTCCATTTGTCCAATTGGCATTAATTGGTGCATTCGTAGCTTTCGGATATTTTAGTTTTAGTTCAGCCAGAAGATCTGAGCAAAATCAAGTTTGGGTCGGAATGGCAAAAGAAACGGCCCATCAATTAGGAACTCCAATTACAGCTATTGTTGCTTGGATTGAACACTTGCGAATGATTCATGAGGGCAATGAAGAAACTGCTGAAGTTTTGGATGAGCTGAATAATGATGTCAGTCGATTGAACTTGATTGCAGATCGTTTTTCTAAAATTGGCGCTATACCAGAATTGAAAAAAACCAATATTTATGAAGAGTTAGAAAACATGAGAAAGTACATGCAACGTCGAGCTCCTCGTAAGATGGTTTTTGAATTTCCTGGAATGGAAAAAGAACCACTTTACGCTCAACTTAATGCACCGCTATTTAATTGGGTAACTGAAAATTTACTGCGAAATGCACTCGATGCTATGGGCGGAGAAGGGAAAATTTCAGCAGAAGTTACAGAGGAAAAAGGCTTCATAAATATTGATATTTCAGACACAGGAAAAGGCATACCATCGAATAAAATGAAAACAGTTTTTAAACCGGGATACTCCACTAAAACAAGAGGTTGGGGACTTGGTCTTTCACTTGCCAAACGGATCATTGAGAGCTACCACTCTGGCAGGATTTTTGTTAAAAACTCTCAATTAGACGAAGGAACAACATTTACCATAAAACTCCCCAAAAGTTAAGCGTTTAGTGGAAAATTTTTTAAACAAAAACTCTATTAAAACCACGACTCAACATTACAAGATAATTTGGGTATTCTCTCTGGTTACACTTCTCGGAATTTCACTTCCAACTCAAGCATTCTCATCTGACTTTTATAATTTAATAGTTACCGTCACCGACGCTAAAACTGGTGATCCTTTAATTGGGGTAAATGTCTTTACTGATGATATGAGTTTTTCAGGGACAACTGATATGGATGGGAAAATTACTTTAGATAGAATTAGTCATTTGGAGGTAGTTATTTTTTCCTACCTCGGCTTTGAAACATTAAGAATTCCATTTAATAGAATTCGATCAATGAAAGGTAAAATAAAAATGATCGAAGCTCAAAATATAATTGGAGAAATAAAAGTATTTGGTCGACGAGATGTAGCCAAGGAAGAAATACCAATGATGATAGATCGAATTTCAAAAGAAAGTATAGCTTTTAGTAATTCCCAAACCTCTGCGGATGTTTTGGGGAATCATTCAGAAGTGTTTATTCAAAAATCTCAGATGGGGGGAGGTAGTCCAGTCATTCGAGGTTTTGAAGCAAATAAAGTTTTACTGGTTGTCGATGGAGTGCGAATGAATAATGCAATTTATCGAGAAGGGCATATTCAGAATTCAATTACATTGGACAATGCAATTTTAGAGCAAGCAGAAGTAATTTATGGACCTGGGTCTTTGATTTATGGAAGTGATGCTTTGGGGGGGGTAGTTCATTTTCGGACGCGTGATCCAAAAGTGCTTTTCAATTATGATAAACCTTATGAATTGAAAACGAATGCAAATATAAGATTTGCTAGTGCCAATTTAGAAAAATCTGTTCACCTTGATTTTGATTATGCCACTCAGAAATGGGGATCGGTAACAAGCATAACCTATGCAAATTATGATGACTTGCGAGCAGGTGCTAACCGACCGGATGAATATCCTGATTTTGGAAAAAGAGAGTATTATGTTTTGCGTTTAGAAAATCAAGATCAACGACTTCAAAATTCAGATCCCAATATTCAAAAAGGGACTGGCTACAGTCAATTAGATTTTTTGCAAAAAATAAAATTCCAACCTTCTGAGAAAAAATCCTACGTTTTCAATTTACAATATTCAACATCGAGTGATGTTCCTCGATATGATATGTTGAATGACACGTTGAGTTCAGCCGATGATTTGAAATGGGCAGAATGGTATTATGGACCACAGAATCGATTTTTAGGATCATTAAAAATTAAGAGTTTAAAATCAAATGTTCTTTACGATAAATCAACAATCATCGCAGCCTACCAACGAATAGATGAAGATCGATTCAAGCGAAAATATTACAGCAGTCACCGGACATTTAATGAAGAAGATGTTCATGTTTATTCTTTAACAACAGATTTAGAAAAAGGATTAGGTGAAAATAAAAAGCATCTATTTTCCTACGGAATTGATTTGGCCTACAATAAAGTTTTTTCGAAGGCAGGAAATATTAACGTAAGAACAAGTGCTGTCAATGACAGAGAATTTACCCGTTACCCGAGCGAGTTTAGTACGATGACTACAGGAGGGGCTTACTTAAATTACAGATGGAGAAATCGAGATTCGACGATTAACTTTACAATGGGAGCACGTTATTCTTACGTTGAACTTTTTGCAAAATACAAAGAGAATGACCTGATTGATTGGCCAGCATCTTATGTTACAGATGGCGTGAGCACTCAAAATGAAGAACTCACTTATGCTTCTGGTTTGACCTTTAATTCAAAAAATGGTTTCCAATTACATTTGCTTGGAGGAACAGCATTTCGATCACCAAACATAAATGATTTTGCAATTAATAGAGTTAAGGATGGAAATGTATTAGTTCCCAATGTTGAATTGATTCCTGAGAAAGCATTGAATGGAGAAATTACATTAGGGAAAGTTTTTGGGAAGAGAGCAGAAACGGGCAGATATAAAATAAGTGCAACTGGATTTTATACTTATTTGGAAGATGCGATTATCCGATCTAATGCCACCTTCTTTGGAGACTCTACACTTTGGGCAGAAGATTCATATAAAGTAGTACAAAAAAATATCAATGCAAATAGTGCCTACGTGACAGGAGTTTCTGGAAATATTGTTTTTGATTTTAATAAAAATTGGAGGCTCAGTTCAAGTATTAACTTTGTAAAAGGTCGAAGTATTATTGATACATTAGAACAACCTTTGGCGCACATCCCGCCAATATATGGAAAAACAAGTTTGTTATTTAAGACGGATAAAATTCAATTGGAGGGAGTTGTCAGATATAATGATGCAAAACCTTTAAAAGAATATGGACCGGTTGGTTCTGCCGACAATGAAGATGAGGCAATTACAGGAGTAGGAACATTGGGATGGACAACATATAATTTTTATTCTTCGTATAAATTTAATGATCGACTGACGTTCAATTTCGCAGTTGAAAATATTTTAGATACTCATTATCGTCCATTTGCTTCAGGAGTAAGTGCAGCGGGCAGGAACTTTATCATTTCGATGAGAGGTAGTTTTTAGAAGTCAAATTCGATGAGAACTTAGTCCTTCCAGATATTTTAAAAATTTAATTTTACTACATCCCTTTCAATATTTCTTTTACAATTAAGCTCATTTTAGGTTGTACTTCATTAGCTAGTTGAATGACTTCTTCGACTGTTGTTTCTGTAATTTCTTCAATGGGAAAACATTTATTTGAAACAACTGATAAGACAAAAACAGGTAAACTCATATGTTTAGCAACCAGTACTTCTGGTACAGTTGACATACCCACTAAGTCTCCCCCTATTCGATGAAGAAATTGATATTCTGCAGGTGTTTCTAAATTTGGACCTTGCAAGGCAACATAGATTCCTTCATGTGCTGAAATGTTATTTTGCTTGGCGATATCTAATGCTTTTGCATTCAAATCTCGGTCATAAGTTTTAAGCATGTCGGGGAAACGAGGACCGAGTCTTTCATCATTATTTCCTCTGAGAGGATTTTCAGGTTGAAGATTGATATGGTCTTTTATGAAAACAATATCGCCTGCATTGTAATTTGCATTCGTACTTCCAGACACATTTGAAATAATGAGTTTTTTAATATCTAAAAATTTCAAAACACGAACAGGGAAAGTAACTTGCTCCATAGAGTACCCTTCATAAAAATGAAAACGACCAGCCATAGCAACAATATTTTTGCCAGCTAGTTTTCCAAAAATCAATTTACTCTTATGACTCTGAACAGTCGAGATTGGAAAGTGAGGAATTTCAGAATATGGAATTTCGAAAACCACTTCAATGTCATCAGTAAGTTGACCAAGACCAGTTCCTAGAATGATTCCGAATTCAGGTTGGAAGCTGGTTTTGGAACGAATGAATTGGACGGTTTCTTGAATTTGATCGTACAGCATTTTTATTTTTTTGGAAAACTGAGAATCCACAAAAGTAATGACAGCTATTTAATTTTAATTAAATTAATCTTGATAATTTCATAATTAAATAACAGTTGCACAGTATAATAAAAACTATTATATTTGCACCACTTAAAGAAAAGAGACTCATAGGAAGAGGGAACAAAAGTTCCCTCTTTTTATTTTTAGGAAGTCTTTAAAATTTTGATTTCAAAAAAAAAGTACTCGTGGTTGAAAGAAAAATAGAACAACTATTATTAAAAAAATTTGAAGAGGAAGAGTATTCCGATTGCTATATTATTGAAATATTGCAAAACAATATTAAGCTTCAAATTTTTTTGGATAGTGATTCAAATATGGATTTTACGAAGTGTAGAAAAATTAGTCGATACCTCGAAGAACATATTGATGAAAATCAATGGCTCGGAGAAAAGTATATTTTAGAAGTTTCATCTCCTGGAGATCGACCTTTGAAATTTCCAAGACAATACAAAAAGAATCTTGGTCGAACAGTCGAAGTCCTCACGAATGAGGAAGAAAAAATCAACGGTGAAATCATCGAGGTCAACGAAGAAGGGATTGTGGTAGAATACAAAGTGCGAATCAAAGAAGGAAAAAAGAAACGAACTGAAATGATGCAAACTCCAATTGCATTTGACAATATTAAAAAGGCAAAAATTAGATTTTCATTTTCAAAATAAAATAAAGAGATGGTATTACAAGATATTTTCTCGGAATTCAAATCCAATAAAAGTATTGACCTTCCAACGATGGTTAGAGTTTTGGAAGATGTATTCCGAACATTGATTAAGAAAAAATATGGATCAGATGAAAACTTTGATGTAATTGTAAATGCTCAAAAAGGGGATTTGGAGTTATGGAGAGTTAGAGAAATTGTGCCAGATGGCGAGGTGACTGATGATCGAGCACAAGTTTCCATCTCAGAAGCATTAGCAATTGATGATGATTATGAAATTGGAGAGGAATGTTATGAACAATTATTTTTAGCAGATTTTGGACGAAGAGCAATTATGGCAGCTCGTCAAACTTTGATTTCCAGAATTATGGAATTGGAGAAAGACGAAATGTACAAAGCATATGTGGAACGTCAAGGAGAATTGATTGTAGGAGAAGTTCACCAAATTTTGAAAAGAGAATTATTGATATTGGATGATGTGACTGGAACTGAATTAGTGATGCCTCGAAATGAAATGATCAAAGGCGACTTTTTCCGGAAAGGAGATATGGTGAGAGGAATCATTCGAAAAGTAGAAATGAAAAATAATAATCCAGTTGTAATCGTCTCTAGAACAGATGGTTTATTTTTGGAAAAATTATTAGAGCAAGAGGTTCCTGAAATTGAAGATGGATTGATCGTAGTAAAAAATATTGTAAGAATGCCAGGAGAAAGAGCGAAAGTAGCTGTGGAGTCTTACGATGATAGAATTGATCCAGTAGGCGCTTGTGTAGGAATGAAGGGGTCTAGAATTCACGGAATCGTTCGTGAGTTGAAGAACGAAAATATTGATATTGTTAACTTTACCAATAACATTCAGTTATTTATTCAACGTGCATTGACTCCAGCAAAAGTGAGTAGTATTGCATTGGATGAGGAGAAAAAACGAGCATCAGTTTATCTTGACCCAGACCAAGTTTCTTTAGCAATTGGAAAAGGTGGAACGAACATTAAACTAGCTAGTCGATTGACTGGTTTTGAAATTGATGTATTTAGAAATACTGACGAAATGGAAATCGACGATGTTGATTTGGATGAATTTAAAGATGAGTTGGATGCGTGGGTAGTTGATACATTGAAAAATATCGGATGTGATTCTGCAAGAAGTGTACTTAAATTGAGTCGAAGTGAGTTGTTAAGAAGAACAGATTTAGAGGAAGAAACGGTTGATGAGATTTTGAAAGTATTGAGAGCAGAGTTTGCTGAAGAAGAAGAATAAAATTTAGGAAAGGGGAAAATAGTTTGTTATTTTGGAAAATAAATAAAAACAAGCTATTTTCTCCTTCACCACAAATATGAAATAGGTTGTATTTATTTGCCTTAGGTGCTTGATTATCAATAGTTTTACAGTACCTTTGTGCTCGATTTGAACCAATTTTGGTTATATTTTGTAACTATTTATACAAAAGTCTTTTATGAGAATTTTTAATTTATTTTTTCAATAAACATATTGATACATGTAAACTTAAAATAACTTATTGCGAGAAGCTTTTGTATATCTTTTTTTTTAATAAAAGCCGCCACAGGATTTAAAAATTACGAATGGCAAAACGTTTAGTAAAGATAGCAAAGGAATTAAATGTAGGTACCACTACCATTGTTGACTATTTGAACAACAATGGTTTTGATATTGAGAATAAGCCTACTTCTAAAGTCTCCGATGAGATGTACAATGAGCTACTCAAGGAGTTTCAGAAGTCTATTGCTATTAAAGAGCAGGCAGATCAATTAGTTATCGGGACTCGTCCTGCAACTAAAGAAAAAGAACCTGTTAAAAAAATATTTGAGACTCCAACTCCAACTCCACCACCTCCTCCTGTTGAAAAAGTAGAAGAAGTTATTGCGGAACCGGAACCAGCTGCTGAAGAACTCAAGCAGGCTAAAGAGGATTTGATTGATCGACCAGTACTTGGTTTGAAAGTCAAAGGGAAAATTGATTTAGATAAAAAATCTAAACCTAAAGCTAAGGAAGTTGAAAAAACTCCCGAGCCTAAAGTTGAAGAGCCTAAACCAGAACCAGTAGTTGAAGAGCCTAAGGTTATCAAAACTCCTGAAGTCGTTGAGGAACCTAAGGTTATAGAAACTCCTGAAGCAGTTAAGGAACCGGTAAAAGCAGTAGAGCCAGCACCTGTTGTCAAAAAAGAAGAGGTAAAAGAAGTTACTCCAGAAGTTGCACCTCAACCAAAAGAAGAGGTTGTAGAGAAAAAGGTTGTAGAAGCGACATCTACTAAAGACAAAGTAGAAGAACCGAAACCAGCTGGAGAAGATGGAATGATGCGTGCCAAAACACCTACTTTAAAAGGTTTAAAAATTGTTGGGAAAATTGATACCGAACAATTTAAAAAGCCTAAGAAAAAGAAGAAAGATTCTAAGCAAGATGGTAAACAAGCACCATCTGATAAACCAGGAGAAAAGAAAACAGAAGGAGATGATAATAAACGTCGCCGTCGTCGCCGTAAAAAAGTTGTTACAACTGTAGGTCAAGGCCAAGGTGGAAATAATAATCCTCAAAGAAGTGGGGGCGGTCCAGGAAATAGAGGAAATAGACCAGGCGGAAACAGACCAGCTGGAAATAGTAACCGAGGCGGAAATAGTAATCGAGGTAGAGGAAGAAGAGATGAAGTTAAAGAAGTCTCCAAAAAAGAGATTGAAGAAAAAATCAAGGAAACTATGGCTCGCCTCGGAGGAGGAAAAGGGCGGAAGCGTCAAAAGATACGAAGAGAGAATAGAGAACGTCTTAGAGAAAATCAAGAACAAAGAGATCAGGCAAATGAGGTAACATCTTTACAGTTGACAGAATTTGTTTCTGTGTCAGAATTGGCAAGTTTAATGGATGTATCGGTAACCCAAGTAATTACTACTTGTATGAACTTAGGAGTTATCGTTTCTATTAACCAAAGATTAGATGCTGAAATCATCGAATTGGTAGGAAGTGAATTTGGACATGAAGTAGAATTCATTACAGCTGAAGAACAAATAGATGAGGAAGAAGAAATTATTGATGATCCAGCTGATTTACTTCCAAGGGCACCAATTGTAACAGTAATGGGACACGTTGATCATGGTAAAACTTCGCTTCTTGATTACGTTCGAAAAGCTTCGGTAGCAGATGGTGAGGCAGGAGGAATTACCCAGCACATTGGAGCCTATGAAGTTCTAGTAGGAGAGGATAAGAAAAAAATTACTTTCCTTGATACTCCTGGTCACGAGGCATTTACAGCCATGCGTGCACGTGGTGCGAAAGTAACAGATATTGCAATTATCATTATTTCTGCAGATGACTCGATCATGCCTCAAACGAAAGAGGCGATTAGTCATGCTCAAGCAGCGAATGTACCAATGGTTTTTGCCATCAATAAAATTGATAAAGACGGAGCAGATCCTGAACGAATTAAGGGTGAATTAGCAGCTATGAATCTTCAAGTGGAAGATTGGGGCGGTAAATATCAGTCTCAAGACATTTCAGCGAAGATGGGTACAGGAATAGATGAGCTATTAGAAAAAATATTATTAGAAGCAGAATTACTTGAGCTTAAAGCTAATCCAAAACGAGCAGCAATAGGTACAGTTATCGAGGCTTCTTTAGATAAAGGAAAAGGATTCGTAACCAAAATTTTGGTACAAACTGGAACATTAAAAATTGGTGATTCTGTAGTTTCTGGAGAGCATTCAGGAAAAGTAAAAGCAATGTTTAATGAGAAAGGGAAACGTGTCAAAACTGCAGGACCTTCTAATCCAGTTTTGATCCTTGGATTAAGTGGAGCACCACAAGCGGGTGAGAAATTCAAAGTAATGGAATCTGAGCAAGAAGCTCGACAAATAGCATCTAATCGAGCTCAGATTAATCGAGAGCAAGCAAATAGAGCAAGCAAACGAATTAGTTTGGATGAGATTGGAAGACGTTTAGCATTAGGAAGTTTCAAAGAGTTGAACTTGATTGTTAAAGGTGATGTAGATAGATCTATCGAGGCATTGGCAGATTCATTAATCAAGCTTTCTATCGAATCAGTTCAAGTAAATGTAATTCATAAAGCAGTAGGACAAATCATTGAATCAGATGTATTGTTAGCCTCTGCTTCTGATGCGATAGTGATTGGTTTCCAAGTGAGACCATCATCAGGTGCTCGAAAATTGGCTGAAAAAGAAGGAGTGCAAATCAAAACGTATTCCATTATTTATGAAGTAATCGACGAGATCAAATCTGCCATCGAAGGAATGCTTGAACCAACTAAGGAAGAAAAAATCTTGGCTCAAGTTGAAGTTCGAGATGTATTCAAAATTAGTAAAGTGGGAACCATCGCAGGATGTTATGTTACAGAAGGTCTTATCAAACGTAACTCTCACGTACGATTAATTCGAGAAGGAATTGTAGTCTATCCTGTGAAAGAAGGTAAGCATGGAGAAATTTCTTCATTGAAACGATTTAAAGATGACGCGAAAGAGGTGAAATTCGGAATGGAGTGTGGTATCTCAATCAAAAACTTTAATGATATTAAAGTTGGTGATGTCATCGAAGGATACGAAATCGTAGAAATTAAGCAAAAATTGAAATAGTTTTTATCGAGCAATGCTCATAAATGAACTATTCATTAAATAAATGATTTTATCAAAAAGACAGCATGAGACAATCCATCAGAGTTTGCTCATGCTGTTTTGTTTTTTACTACCTCTTAATCCTTGGGTATCTGTTTTAGCAATTATATTTATAGCTGTCAATTGGTTACTAAGTGGTCGTATTTATTTTAATTTCAAATCTTTTCTTTCCCCAATTCCAATTCTCTTTCTTAGTTTTTACGTTTTGCATATAATTGGTTTGATGTATACCTCCAATTGGACAGAAGGGATGCAGAGAGTTGAAACTAAACTGCCCCTGCTCATTTTTCCACTCATTCTATTTTCATTTCCCATAAAAAGCAAAAAAGGTATTTCGTCGATTTTAAAAAGTTATGTTGTAGGTTGTTTGATTGCAAGCATCTATTGTTTTGTCAATGGATTTTTAAAATATATGGAGACTGGCGAAAACTGGATGGCCTATAAAAAACTAGGAAGCTTCTTAGGTTTTCATCCTACCTATTTTTCAATGTATTTAAGTTTTACATCTTTTGTCATTTTATATTTTTTAGCAGAAAAAATAAAAACGCATTCTTTTAAATATAAAATTGGAAGTGGCATTTTAGCGGGATGGTTTTTTATCATAATTATTTTGCTTTCCTCTCGAATGACTATTTTGGGAACTGTTCTAATTTTAGGTTTTTCATTTTTGACTTGGATGTATTTTCAGAAGAAATTATTTCAAGGAATCGGGATTTCACTTCTTGCAATTGTATTGTTATTTTTTTCTATAAAAAAAGTACCAAGTGTTAATCAAAGAACACAAGCTGCAATTAATAGTGCAATCACGAAGGATTCAACCAAGGTAAATCGTGCTCCTCGAATCAACTTATGGAATGCAGCATATAGTGTTGTCAAAGAAAATCCATGGCTGGGAACTGGAACTGGAGATGTTCAAGATGAGTTGGTAAAAATTTATCAAGAAAGAAATTACGAGCGAGCACTCAAAGATAATTTTAACCCTCACAATCAATATTTACAGACAACGGCAACATTTGGAATAATTGGAGGAGTATTGTTATTAATTTATTTGATGGCTCCTTTTTGGTTAGCTTTCCAGCAAAGAGATTATTTGTATTTACTATTTCTTTCGTTGGTGATTATGTCATTTTTGACAGAAAGTATTTTGCAAACGCAACGTGGAACACTCTTCTTTGGTTTTTTTCATACCTTTTTCGCAATGAGACTTTTAGAAAACAGGATGATAAAAAACTAGTAATCAGATTTTAGAAAGTTGAGTGAGCAACCAATTTCGTTCCTCTTTGGTCAAAGGATGAGCTTCCTGAATTTCCACCTTTAATTTTTCCTTTCCAATTTTGTCGCTAGGTTTAGCTTTCAATAGTTTTTTAATAAATCGGATATAGTTTTTAAAATTAGCTTTGTGATAACCCATGATCTTTTTTCGCTGAATATAGGTTCGCATACTTTCGATTAAAGATTCTAGTGCATCAAATTCCTCTTCTTCATAATACATCCAAGAAAGCATTTTTTTTGCAGTCAAGCCAATCAGAATATCTTCGTAATGTACATCTTGCACTAATAATTGCATTGCTTTGGTATATTCTTTTTTTTCATAGTGTAGTCTTGCGAGACTATAATTCAAAAAACCTTCCCGATGTTTGTCACTTAAATATTTTTGATTTTCTTCAATAAAATTTTCTACAATTTTAAATTCTTTCAATTTTAAACCAATAGAAATAACATTGTGAAAGGTAACTCTAGTGATCGAATTATTTTCTATTAGTATTTTTTTTTCAAAACCCAACTGATACAATTCGAAAGCTTCTCTAATAAAACTCTCATTTCCAGCATTCATTCTTTTTATAGAATAATTGATAGTCATCAGGTAAATATCTCTAATCTCAGCAAATGGGAAATAATGGCCATTCTCTTTAATTTGGTCTTTTAATTGAAAATAATGAGATTCATTTTCTTTTTCAGTCAACGTCTTATAAATAAAATAATAAGTAGCAATTGCTGGAACCTTAATATAATCTTCTTGCTGAATAAGAGGAAGTATATTTTTTAATAAGCCAATTGAATATTCTTTTTGATAAACGGATTGGTGGGAAAGCATCAAGCAATATTGCCGTAATTTACCTGCCAAAAAAGCAATATCTAGCGTGTCAGAAACCTCTTGTAAATTTTGAGAAAGTCGATTAACTCGGCTTTGATAATTATATTTTTCTAAATGTAGTTGATATTCGTTGCGATAATAATTCTCATTTTGGATAGTAGACTTTTCTAAAAGCTGTTCTGATTGTTTAACATTTTTTTCGAATAACTTGTCCAATTTTCTTTTTCTATAAACTTTTGACAGGATGTTTTTTGCACTTATTTCATCTTTATTCAGTTCTTTATAAATTAAAAAGTCTTCAATTGCTTTTAATAAAAAAAACATCACCTGACGCATTTTCGCATCATCATACGTTTCTTTAGGGTAAATCCATGAGAACACAAATGGCTTTTCTAGGCAATCTTCATTCGATAAATGATTGTCTTCAAAGAAAAAATCGAATAGTTGGACCACATCTTGCCTTTGATTATGTGCAGGAGAACGCAACCATTTGCGTGTTTCTCGGATTTCTTTGGCCGAAAATGTATTTAAAATGTTAATTAATTGACTTTTTTTCATAGTAAAAATAAATATATGTTCAACAAAGTTAACAAAAAATATATTTTATACTGTTTTGTTTTTTATTTTAAAACATTGATTGTCAGTATTTTATGAATTTTTAATAAAAATTAATAATAAAAAAAGACGATAAAGTTGTTCAACAAATGGCTTTAGATGTCCTTGAAAAAACATAGGAACATGAGCACTTTTGTAATGTACTTATTAACACAACAACCAAAAAGATATTTTTTCGTGAGATCATTTAATATATATAACCTGGTAAGACTCAAAAAACTAAGTATCGTAGCAGTACTTAGTCTCGCTTTGGGTCTTACCGGTTTTTTTGATGCAAATGCTCAAAATATATATGGATGGGATAAAATATATGGTAGTACAATCGGACCTGATGAGGCGCAAGGTATTGTTGAGATGGAAGATAGAGGTTTAGTTTTAGTTGGATCTTCAAATTCCTTTGGACTAGGGAATCAAATATATACAATTCGGACTGATGTAGATGGTATTGTTCTTTGGACAGATACACTTGGAAATTCAGGACCTGAAATGGGATTGGACGTAACTGTGGCATCTGACCAAAATGGAGTAGTCATAGTTGGAAATGGAGAAAATTTAGTGAATGGAGGAGATGATATTATTTATTTTAGATTGAATGATGATGGAGAAAAACTTTGGACAAATTATTATTCTACAAGTAATGATGATGAGGGCTTAGGGATTACAACTACAATAGATGGAGGATATATCATTACTGGATATACTGAAAATGGTCAAGGAGAAAAGGATTTATTATTAGTGAAAATTGATGAGAATGGAGATGAAGAATGGGTAAATACTTATGGTGGTAATTTTGATGATTTAGGAAATGCAGTTAGACAAAGAGCGAATGGTAATTTTGTGGTGACTGGTTATACAGAAGTGACTGCTAATGATAAAAATATTTATGTTTTAGAAGTTAATAATGATGGGGCAGTAATTTCAGAGAATAGTTTTGGAGGAATTACAGGACAATATGATGAAGGTTTGGATTTAGCAATAGCAAGTGATGGAACTGTTTTCATTACAGGAGCAACAGGGAATCAATCGAATATTGCAGTTTTAAAATTATCTCCTGATGGGAATTTTAATTTCTTCTCTTTTGGAGTTTCAAACTTTTTTGAAATTGGAAATAGTATTGCAATAGCAAGTGATGGAAATTTGGTTATTGCAGGTTATCATGAAGTTTCAGCGATTGATCTTAATTATTTTCTGATAAAAGTTGATCCAAACGGTGCTTTGATTTGGGAAAAAAGTATTGGTCAGTCTAATAGAACTGAACTAGGTTTTGATATAATAAGAACTTATGATGGAGGCTTTGCTATAGCTGGTTCAAGAGCATTTTCGGCATTTTCTAATCCAGATATCTACCTAGTTAGAACTAATAAAAATGGAGATTTACTCACTAATCATATCATTGGAAATGCATTTAGAGATTCCAATAATGATTGTACTTTTCAAGCAAATGAAGGTGGGGTAAGGAATTGGATTGTGGAAGCAAAAGGAGTTGACCGAACTTTTTATGGTTCAGTTGATGCTGATGGAAATTTTGATGTATTAACTGATACAGGAAGTTATGAAGTGAATATTATTTCTCCAAATGTATACTGGGACTTGACGACTTGTCAGGCGATCAACTTCCCTGTTGATGTTGAATATTTTGATACCGTATTTTTGGACTATCCCATCCAAACCGAAATCGATTGTCCAGTTATGGAGGTAGATGTTGCGACATCTCGAATCATTCCATGTGAGGATAATGTGTACCGAGTTGATTTTTGTAATCAAGGAACTCAACTTGCTATAGGAGCAACGATAGATTTGATTTTTGAAAAAAACTTGATTGTAAATAGTAGTACGTTGCCTTGGATTCAGGTTGTTGATGACAGTCTTTACACTTTTGCGATTGGAAATATTGATGTAGGCGAGTGCGGATTTTTTGAAGTAAATGTTACTGCTGATTGTGCAACAACAATTACAAATGAAGCTCATTGCGTTGAAGCTAAAATTTTTCCAGATGATACATGTTTAGCTCCAAATCCAAGTTGGGACGAATCATCAATTCAAGTAACGAGTTACTGTGAAGGAGATTCTGTAGTTTTCTTTTTGGAAAATATTGGAACTCAAAATATGCAGCAAGGAACAAAGTTTATTGTTGTTGAAGATGTAGTTTTGATGTTCAATGGAGCACCGCAAACTTCTGAAATTCTCCAAGTAGGAGAATCTCAGAGAATCGCCTTCAAAGCCAATGGAAAACATTACCGATTAGTAGCTGATCAATCAGCTGATCACCCAGGAAGAAATTATTTCGCAACTGCTTCAGTCGAAGCATGCGATCCAGATAATCAAGGAGTATCTCTAGGTTATGTAACTCAGTTAGAAGAGGCAGACAGAGATCCTTATCAAAGTAAAGATTGTATTGAGAACCAATTGTTATTTGACCCAATAGATTTTATCGGTTATCCCAAAGGCTACAGGGACACCTGTGACACTAACGCCGATTTAATCACATCCCAAACCGACTTGAAGTATCACATTCGTTTTCAAAATGTGAGTGCTGATTCTTCTCACAGAGTGGTTATTCGTGATACCATCCCTTCACATTTGGATATCACAAGCATCCGGCCAGGAGCGAGTAGCCATCCTTACACATTCGAAGCTTATGGAGATGGATTTGTGAAATTCACATTTTCAGACCTTGGCCAAGTTAATAGTACGAGCAACGAAATGTTGTCCCACGGGTTTGTTAAATACCGAATTTCTCAAAAACCAAACAATCCCGTGGGCACTATTATCGAGAACAGTGCTATCGTTTTCCAAGATTATGATGCTCCAACGGATACTGAATTTTCCAGACATCAAGTCGGAGGAGAAAACTTGACAGACTTTTTATGCTTTTTAATGACTTCTACGAAAAATCCAGATTTCCCACATGTGAACTTCAATGTTTACCCTAATCCATTTACGGATTTTGCAAAAGTGGAAGTTGCTGGCGAGCAATTTAAAGAAATGGAATTCCATGTTTTTGATGCGTCAGGTAAAAAAGTAAGAGTAGAAAATTTTGAAAATAACGAACTAGAATTTCATCGCAACCAATTGCCACAAGGGCTATACATATTTACCATTATTGTTAAAGGACAAGTCGTTCAGAGCGGCAAATTAATTATTCAATAGAAAACCGTCAACTTGACTTTTAAAGTTTAGTGAAACAAACAACAAGATACTTGGCCGTTGAAGTTGTTCCCAAAAAACATCCCAAAACCGTATTTTTAAAAAATTCTTAAAAACCGTTTTCCCAAACCGAAGTTCCCAACAACCGTTTTAGTTATCCTAAAATAACCGTACACGTATCCCAAATCCGTTTTTTAAAGCGTTCAAAAACAGTTTCCCAAAAGTCGGTTTTCCTAATTTTTTTTAGGGAGCCATCTTAAAAACCTTTTGTTTTTTATTTTTATTGCTACACTTTTTATCATCCCAAATTCAGATCGAGCAATATTCAACGGCCATTATTTTGTTTGAAAAAAGAAAGTCATATCCCAAAGACTTTGTTTACGAAGTGGAACAGTAAATAAAAGCAATGCGCCCTTCCGATTATTTTCGAAAGGGCGCATCTTAGTTTATAAAACTATCTCAGTAATGAAAAATTAATTATCTAACTTCCCTCCTCTTAGTTTGATGATTTTTTGAGTCTTTGCAGCGAGTTCTAAATCATGGGTAACCAAAACCAAAGTCGTTCCCATATCTCGATTCAGGTCAAATAAAAGTGCTTCAACTTTTTCGCTAGTTTCTTCATCCAAATTTCCAGTCGGCTCATCTGCGAAAAGTATTTTCGGATTATTGGAAAATGCACGAGCCAAAGAAACTCGTTGTTGCTCACCTCCTGAAAGTTGAGTAGGGTAGTGATTTTTTCGATCCCCCAAACCAACTCTTTCTAGCAAATCTTCTGCTCTTCTTTTAGCGCCTGATTCTCCTCGAAGTTCTAATGGAATCATTACATTTTCCAAAGCTGTCAAAGTTGGAATCAATTGAAAGTTTTGAAAAATAAATCCAACATGTTCATTTCGAACTGCAGCACGCTCATCTTCACTTAAACTATCCAAGGCGATTCCATTCAATATAACGGAACCTTCAGAGGCTCGATCCAATCCTGCGCAAAGTCCTAACAATGTTGTTTTACCACTTCCTGATGGACCAACGATGGAAAAGGTTTCACCTGGTTCAATCTTAAAACTAACGTGATCTAAAACGGTCAATGAGCGACTTCCGCTATTATATGTTTTGGTTAAATTTTTTATTTCTAACATGAAATTATTTTTGAATTTTGAATAACCGAACTTTGGATGTGAAAACAAAAACGGGCTTTTGCAAATGAACAGCAAAAACCCGAAAGTGTTTTATTTTTTCGATGAAACTTTCCGTTGGGAGGTTAAAACTTGCCAACGGATATTCCAATGGAAATCTTAGTTTTTAAAATTCCGCATTCCCTGGAGTCCGTGGAAATGGAATTACATCTCTAATATTACTCATCCCTGTGATAAACAAAATCATTCGCTCAAATCCTAATCCAAAACCAGAGTGAGGTGTTCCTCCGAATTTTCTCAAATCTAAATACCAAGACAATTCTTCTTCAGGAACATCCATCTCTGCCATTCGTTTTTTCAGGAAATCTAATCGCTCTTCTCTTTGGGATCCACCAATTACTTCACCAATTCCAGGGAACAAAACATCCATAGCAGCAACTGTTTTATCATCATCATTCAAACGCATGTAAAATGATTTGACATCTTTTGGATAGTCACGAACGATAACTGGTTTTTTGAATTTCTTCTCCACCAACCAACGTTCATGCTCTGATGATAAATCAACTCCCCATTCAACTGGAAATTTGAATTTCTTTTTCTTGAATGGTTTAGAATTTCTCAAAAGATTAATTGCATCAGTATATGTGATTCGTTCGAAATCATTTTCAACTACAAACTTCAATGTCTCAATCAAACTCATTGGACGACGAAGTTCAGCTTTCATATTTTTTTCCAAGTCTTGAATTCGCTTGTCCAAAAATGCCAAATCATCTGGATAGTTATCCAAAATATAATTGATCAAATATTTACAAAAGTCTTCCGCCAAATCCATGTCATCATAAATATCTGCAAAAGCAACTTCTGGCTCAATCATCCAAAACTCTGCAAGGTGCCGAGAAGTATTTGAATTTTCAGCACGGAAAGTTGGCCCGAACGTATAAACTTTCCCCATTGACAATGCTCCAATCTCTGCTTGTAATTGACCTGATACAGTTAAATTCGTTGCCTTTCCAAAAAAGTCTTCCTTAAAATCAACATTGCCATCTTCATCAGTAGGAGCATTTTTAGGATCAAGTGTTGTCACTCTAAACATTTCCCCTGCACCTTCAGCATCACTTCCAGTTACGATTGGTGTATGCATATAATAAAATCCTTTGTCGTTAAAATACTTATTCACGGCAAAAGCTACTGCATGTCGAATTCTAAAAACAGCGCTAAACGTATTGGTTCGCATTCTGAATTGAGCATTCTCTCGAAGGAATTCCATCGTTTGCTTCTTAGGTTGCAAAGGATATTCATCCAAGTTATTCGCTCCTAAAATCTCAACTTGATCTGCCTGAATTTCAACTGTTTGACCTGAGCCAGTTGATTCCACTAATTTTCCAGTAACAGCAATACAAGCATGAAAACTGACAGATTTCAAAATGTCTTGATTCATATTATCAGAATCCAAAACTACTTGAATATTATTAAAAGTTGAGCCATCATTCAAAGCTACGAATCGATTATTTCGAAAAGCTCTAACCCAACCTTTGATTAAAACCTCTTCTCCAATTGAAGGGTTTTTTAGAATGTCCGCAATCTCGGTGCGTCTCATTTTGGAAGTATCTGTCATTTCCATTTTTAATTAAAAAATTTAAAAATATGTGTAATAAAAAAGAAGTGCGAAAATACTGATATTAAAAGTAAAGTTCAAGTATTTGTAGTATGGCTTTTAACGTAAGATTTTACTGATGAGTTCTAAAAAGTAAGATAAAATTGGAGCGAAAAAGAAGATAAAATCAAAATCATTTTCACAAAAATCGGGACTTCAATTCAGGTGTTGGAA
The DNA here is from genome assembly GCA_905480595.1 of uncultured Saprospiraceae bacterium. GTDB lineage: Bacteria > Bacteroidota > Bacteroidia > Chitinophagales > Saprospiraceae > CAJQQY01. The sequence continues at coordinate 23,335 of CAJQQY010000232.1, forward strand.
TCATACAGCTCTCTTTTTCTCCAAACCATTTATACCTGTTCTTTGCAATAAAATTATAAACAGCATCTCGAATTGGGCGAGGAATAATGATAAAAAAATACATCAAACTCCAAAAGCCTCCCATGTTTTTATACATTCGAAGGGCGGCACTTGAACGCACATAAACCTGTTCATTTTCGACTAAAATAACTGAAAAGATATCTTCTTTAGGTAAATTAAAATGCTCTAAAATTTTTTGTCCAGTTTCAGATTGCAAAGCTGTAAACCGCAAATTATCTTTTGAACCATACTTTATCACAAATTGAACAGCTCCGTTGCAGAGGTTGCAAACGCCATCGAAAAGAAGAATCGGATTTGTTTTGGAGAGTTTTAAAATATCTTTCATAGAATATTTAAACAGGAAAAATGAAAATTAGTTCTATTCAAAAAGAACTCGATACAATTCTTCAATTTTTCCAATTGTAATAATTGTAATTCCGTAGCGATCTAAATCTAACCCTTTAGTATTGTATTTCGAAATAAATATTTGTTTAAAACCTAAACGATCCGCTTCTTGAATTCTTTGGTCAATTCGATTGACTGAGCGAATTTCCCCAGACAAACCAACCTCGCCTGCAAAACAAACATCATTTGGAATTGCCACATCTTCCAAGGATGAAATCAATGCACTCACAATTGCCAAATCAATCGCGGGATCATCTACTTTTATGCCACCTGCAATATTTAAAAATACATCTTGTTGCCCATATTGAAAGCCACATCTTTTTTCCAAAACGGCTAACAACATACTTAATCTTCTCAAATCAAAACCAGTTGCTGATCGTTGTGGATTTCCATAAACTGCAGTACTCACCAATGCTTGAGTTTCAATCAACATGGGACGCATGCCTTCCATTGTTGCACAAACTGCGCTTCCACTCAACTCTTCATCCTTTTGTGAAAGTAATATTTCCGAAGGATTAGAAACTTCTCGCAAACCATTGGCTTGCATTTCGTAAATACCCATTTCATCAGTCGAGCCAAAACGGTTTTTAATCGTTCTCAAAATTCGATAAGTGTAATTTCGGTCTCCTTCAAATTGCAAAACAGCATCAACGATATGCTCTAATAATTTTGGACCAGCTATCGAACCTTCTTTTGTGATGTGTCCAATAATAAAAACCGGAATGTATTCTTCTTTCGCAAATCGTTGTAACTCGCCAGCACATTCTCGTACTTGAGAAACACTTCCCGGCGTCGAATCAATATAAGGTGAAACTAAAGTTTGAATGGAATCAATAATCATCAAATCAGGCTGCATCTCTTTTCCATGATTCAATATTTTAGTGACATTAGTTTCAGTAAGGATAAAACAATTAGAAGTTTGTCCGCCAATTCTTTCAGCTCTCATTTTAATTTGACCATCACTCTCTTCTCCTGAAACGTATAAAATTTTTCCAGGAATTCTTAAGGCAACTTGCAAAAGCAAAGTTGATTTTCCAATACCAGGCTGCCCACCAATTAAGACTAACGAACCACTTACAATTCCTCCTCCGAGAACTCGATTAAGCTCTCCATCAGGTGTGACTAGTCTAGGTCGGTCATTTGCTACGATGTCTGGTAAGGCAATTGGTTTTGGGCTTTTATTAGAACCAACTCCGCCTCCTTTCCATGCTAATTTTTTTTCTTCTTGTGTCGTTGGTTTTGATACAATTTCTTCTACAAAAGTATTCCACTCTTCACAAGAAGGGCATTTGCCTTCCCATTTCGAAGAAGTTGCACCACAATTAGTGCAAGCATATATTTTTTTGATTTTAGCCACAGGTCACAATTTTATTTTGAATGAGTCGATAAATAAAGTTTTAACAAAATTTTAATAGGCCTTCAAGAGAGAGAAAATAAAAAAAAATAGCATCTCTCTTAGAATGAAAAACGTAAATTAAGTGTTATTTTAAAATTAAAAATCACAAAAGATACTTTTTGCAAAATAAATTAAAATAAAAGTTTCCTCTTTCCATTTTTAGGAAAAATATAAAAAATATTTTTTCTGAAAATGTGACTACCTAAAAAACATGCGTCTTAAAAGTGTAAGTTTTGAGGGACACATGTTACAGTAGGTAACAAAGGAAAGAAAAGAGATTTAGAAAATGACAAAATAGTAAGAAATACTAATCATTTTCAAAATATATAACTGACTTTAATTAGAAAGATTTATATGTAGATTGTTTTCATTTGGTTTTTTGGGGTTATACAGGGTACTACGTTTCGACGTATGTACCCTGTTCTTTTTAGCCTTTTTAACATATGTTTTTGAGAAAATAAAAAAGCGATATTGAATAATTAAATTCAATATCGCTTTTTGTTTTTTTATAAAATGACGAAATTAATGTAAACGTATTTCATCATCATTTCCATCAAAGAAAGTGTATTGGGTCATTTGAAAATCAGTATTTTCTTTAATTTTAATCCACTTAAAATGATGCTTAATAAACCAAGACATTTGTTTACTTGGAAATCCTTTTTTCAAAAAGGCACTCACGTAAGGATGAGCATGTAATTCTAATTTGGCTTGTGGGCGAGATTGAAGAATAAACTCTAGATCTCGTTCAATATAATCTGTTAATAAAATAGAAGGATTGATTTTACCAGTTCCTTTACAGGAAGGACAAATCTCAGCAGTATTGATTTTTACTTCAGGTCGGACTCGTTGCCGAGTGATTTGCATCAACCCAAATTTACTTAATTGTAAGATGGTATGTTGAGCTCGATCCTTTTTCATATGATCTCTCATCACCTGAACCAATTGCTTTTTGTGTTCAGGAACTCGCATATCAATGAAATCAATAATGATAATCCCTCCTATATCCCGAAGACGTAATTGTCTAGCAATTTCTTCCGCTGATTCCAAATTAACTGCAAGTACAGCATCTGCTTGACTAGTTGATTTAGCAGCTTTGTGGCCACTATTTACATCAATCACATGCATCGCCTCTGTACTCTCTATAACCAAGTATGCCCCGCTAGGCATAGTTGCTGTTTTCCCAAAAGAAGACTTAATTTGTCGAGAAATACCATGAACATCAAAAATAGGTTTAGCCGATTTATGATGTTTAACAATCTTAACTTGGTCAGGTGCAATTGTTCCTAAAAAGGATTTGATGTTAATATGCATCTCTGCATCATTAACCACAATCTTATTAAATGAATCACTTAAGATATCACGAAGGATACTTGTAGTTTTATCTAATTCACTTAATAACTTGGTAGGCGGATTTGCATTAAGCAATTGACTGTGCACTTGATTCCACTTGGACATCATGATATCCAATTCTTCATGTAGGTCAGCTACTTTTTTTCCTTCAGCAGCAGTTCTAACAATTACTCCAAAATTCTTAGGACGAATACTTTCTACCAATCTTTGTAATCTTTTCCTTTCATCAGAATTAGCAATTTTTTTAGAAACTGCCACAATATTTGAGAAAGGAGATAAAACCAAATATCTCCCAGGGATGGTAATCTCGCAACTTAATCGAGGTCCTTTAGTAGAAATAGGTTCTTTTAAAATTTGGACTAAAACAGGTTGTTTTTTATTTAAAACTTGATCAATTTTCCCTGTTTTAATAATCTCGTCTTCAAAGTCAAATTGATCTAATTTAAAAGATTGCTGTTTTCCAGAAATGGAATGGTCGGTGTATTTTAGAAGTGTTCGAAGTTTTGGGCCTAAGTCCGTATAATGTAGAAAGGCATCTTTTTTATGGCCAATATCTACAAAAGCTGCATTCAATCCCGGCATCAATTTCCGAATTTTACCGAGGAAAATATCTCCAACAGTAAAATTGGTATTGGTCTTTTGTTTGTGCAACTCAACTAGCTTCCCATCTTCTAAAAGCGCAATTTCAACTTCCGTAGGAGTTGAATTAATAATTAGTTCTTTTTCCACTATTTTTATTTGTGGGCATTAAAGAATGACAAAAGTAATCTTCAAATGAAGATTGATTTTGGAACATTCAATAGAGCAGGATAGCTCTACAAGGCAAGGCAGCAAAAATTAGACAGCATTAAACAAAACATTGAATTTGTTAAGTTGAAGCAACTATTTTGCCTGAATTGAACACATCTTTAAATTTGTGATAAACTAAATAGTGTATGTACGTCTTTTAATTTTTGGAAAAATCAATAAAAGATTTTTAACTGTAAATACAGAATTCCATCTCTTCTCCAAGTGTTACCTTGGGAGCATTATTTCGCTTACCCGTCTTATCTTTCAAGCACGGAAATAATACTTCCAGCTCTACAAATTTTTATTTGACTGTGTCAAAAATAAGAAACGGGTCATGGGATAATGCAAGTTAAAAAACTCCATCCCATGACCCTTGAATCATCATATTTTCGGTTCAGGCAGATTATTTGAAACTACCCTGACCTATGCCAGATTAATTAATTTAAAAAAGCCAAAAGGCTATTTCAATTTCAAATTATCTGTTCTTTTTCTTATGACGATTTTTACGTAATCTTTTTTTACGTTTGTGTGTCGCGATCTTATGACGTTTACGTTTTTTTCCGCAAGGCATAACTAATGTTTTTTTATAATTATTAAAATTAAATTTCTCACGTCCCGAACACTCGGAACAAGTATTTTCTATCGCTGTGCTTCCGCCAGCGATTGACAAATATTTTGAAAAGTGGTTGCTTTTTCAGTCAATCCAAGCCCTTCATAGGCTTGAGCTAAAAGGCAATTCACCTTAATATTTTTAGGTTCAATTTCGAGAGCTAACTCTAAACGAGCTACTGCTTTTTCGAATTGTCCTGTTTGTATTCCTAATCTTCCTAAAGTAGAAAGGGTAGGAACATTTTCAGGATGCTTTTTGTTTAGATCAATCAACATCAAGATTCCTTTCATAGGGTTATCTTGAGGTGGACGTTCTGCATAGCAAACTGCTAAGTTTACTCTATGCGTGACGTTAGTTGGATCTAAAGAAATGGCATTTTCAAAAGCTTGAACTGCTCGATTTGTACAAAATTCAATTACTTTTTCCTCTTTTTCAAAATTCATCCCTCGATTATAAGTAGCACCTGCAATGGACCATGCTTCGGCAGTAGCTTCTTTGTCAGCTACTAATTGAGCATAATAACCTGCAATTGCAAATCGATTGATTTTGTACCAAGCACTCGAAAGAACTTTGTAGGCTTCCGTTTTGTCTAAGTCGTTTTTGGCTTCTGATAGTTTTGCTTCGGCTAATAGTACTTCACTAGCTTCTTCTGGTTTAAGATTGTTTTTGGCAGATAACAGCAGTGAGTTAATACTAGTTGATTCTGCATTTTCAATCCGATCTTTATTTATCTCTTTCTGTACTTTAGGTTTGGTATCAAATCCTAAATAAAGTAATAAGAATAAAGCTCCTGCAAAGGATAATACTGCTAGTTGAGTTTTCGACATCAATTAGAAAATTTTAAACATTTCTACTATCATCACTTGGAAGTGATGTCACATTGCCTTTCACTTCTTCTACAAATGTTTTTGCAGGTTTGAATGAAGGAACAAAGTGTTCAGGAATTTCAATCGCGATGTTTTTCTTAATGTGCCTTCCAATCTTTCTCTTTCTCTTTTTTATCACAAAACTTCCGAAGCCTCGAATGTAAACATTTTCACCTTCAGCCAATGAGCTTTTTACTTCCTTAAAAAGAGTTTCTAAAGTAACTAAAACGTCAACTTTAGGGACACCCGTTTTTTCCGATATTGCTGTTACTAAGTCAGCTTTTCTCATCGTTTATCTTATTGGTTTATAATTAATTATGAATATTTTTTATTCAGATTAAAGCGTCGCAAATTTCGTCTTTTTATTTTTCAATTGAAAATAAAAAGATGTTTTATTTTCATCTTTTATCTCATAAGTGGCTTTTTTTCAACGATTTATGAATTTTTTTTTGTTTTTATAAGTGAGAAAAAATCTTTTTTTGCCAAAAATGAAAACTCCATTATAAAAATGGCCATTTTTTCATTTTCCCAAAAAAAAATGAAAGTAGGTTTACCTTGATAGAAACTTGAGTTTTGAGTATTTAAAAAATCGAGAATAAG
>CAJQQY010000233.1 GCA_905480595.1 uncultured Saprospiraceae bacterium
AAAGTGTAAAAAAGTGTAAATTTTTAAGGAGAGAAATATCAAAATTCTAAGTATCTAAAACAGATAGATATACCCTAACGTAGTTGAACTTATTGATTGCTCAACAGATTCAAGGGGTTTCTAAAGAATGAAAAAATGGTGAAAACTTGTAAGGCTATTGGATAAATTCTAGGACATAATTATGTCTTAGAACTTATTTTCAATAGTGGAAGAATGGTTAATCTTGCTCATAGCAATCTGAATTAAATTCCAAGCTATTATACCTAAACACAAAAGGATTGAAATCCATTTTGAAAAAGTGAAAATGGAAGTAACAGATGCAAGAAAAAAAGACTTAGTAGGGTAATTGGAAAGGAACCAAATAATACCAAGGTTTTCCAAAAAATTTGCGAGCATAAATATAATAGGGAAAAGTAAATAATATTCGATTTTTATAAAATGGGTTTTTAATTTGGAGTCAGACCATATTAAAAATGAACTAAAGAATGCCGCAATAACAATAGAAAAAATAAAATCAGCACTCAACTCAACAACAATATAGAGTTGTCTGCCCTGTTTTCCATATGCTGAAATCATCTGATAAAGTTGATCAGGTGAATAATAAATTAAAAAGTCAATCAATCCAGTTTCTGGAGCATATTGTTGAATTTGCTTATTAGCATCAGGAATGATAAAACAGCTCATAATTAAAAAGAGAATACCAAGTAAACTTGTATTTTTTAAACTTGCTGTTTTTCTAAGTATGAGTTTCTGTTTTCTAGTCATAAGTTGCGATTCTTGATGAAGCAAAATTGGACTTTCCTTAACTTATATCATGTCAAGTGAGTTTTAAAAAGTGTAAAAAAGTATTAAAATATCTAGCGGGTAATTGGAATAAGATTATCTTTGATATGCACTTAAAATTTATATAAAAAATGACGAATCAACCTCATATTTTATTCGTAGACGATGAACGCCAATTTAGTGGAATGACTAAGGAGTACCTTGAAGCAAAAGGATTTAAAGTAACCTTGAAGCATAGTGCGGATGATGGTCTAGCGTCTTTCAAAAGCAAGGCATTTAACCTTTGTATTTTTGATGTTAAAATGCCAATAAAAGATGGATTTAGTTTAGCCGAAGAGGTCACGAAGTTAGATGAAAATATTCCGATAGTTTTTTTGACTGGACAAACTCAAAGAGAAGATCGCATCAAAGGGTTAACTCTTGGAGCAGATGATTATATCACGAAGCCTTTTAGTATGGAAGAGTTATATTTACGGGTTAAAGCTATTTTAAAACGGGTAACCATTCAAGAAAAGAAAAGTCCGAGTCATTTTCATAACCTCGGAAAATTTACTTTTGATTCAATTGCCCGAGAATTAAAATCTGGAGATCAGATCACCAAACTTTCTGCTATTGAATCAAAGCTTTTAGGATTATTTTGCGAACAAAAAAATGGTTTACTTCAGCGTGATTTTGCTTTGAATAGAATTTGGAATGATGAGGATTATCTTAAAGGACGAAGCCTCAATGTATATGTAAGTAAACTTCGATCCTTCTTAAAAGATGACGAGAATATTGAAATTTTGAATGTACACGGTGAGGGTTATCGAATGATCGTCAAAGAGTAATTTAAAAATTATGAAAGCAGATTAAATAGAATTGGCCATAATTTCTGTTAGCCGTTCATTGAGCTGTATTACCAATCCCGATAATAAATCCAAGTGCTTTTTTTCTTCTGCAAGTTGCTCAATATTAGAAGCTTGAGATGCAATGTCATCAAGGCCTAAATATTTACATTGATTTTTGATCGAATGAGCTGTAATAGATACTTGATCCCAGTTTTTGTTATTAATTGAATCTTTCAATTGCTCCATCTGTTCTGGCGTTTGTGTTTTAAAAATATCTAAAAAACGCTGAACCATCTTTTCATCTCCACCAAGTAAACTTTCTAATTTATTCCGATCAATCATAGATTTATATTTTGTGTGAGTTGAAATATTTTTTTCAATAGATCTTTATCATCAATAGGCTTCGTGACATAATCATTCATTCCAGCATCTTTACATTTTATTAATTGTTCAGGAACAGCACTTGCAGTTACTGCAAGGATTGGGATATTTCTAATCTTATCATTTTCAGAATTACGTATAATTTTAGTTGCTTCAAAACCATCCATAACTGGCATTTTGACATCCATAAGAATGATATCAAAGCTTTGGTTACTTAATAATTCTAAAGCTACTTTTCCATTCTCTGCAACAACAATCTCAGGAGATTTAATATGCTTTTTTAAAATTTCTACAACAAGCAGTTGATTAAAATAAGTATCTTCCACAACAAGGATATTTAGTTGCTCAATTTGGGTAGATGTTTTATTTTGTGCTTGGAGTTCCTTTTTTAAATCTGTTTTTTCAAAAATCAAATCAAACCAAAGTCGAGTACCTTGTCCTATTTTACTTTCTATATAAAGTTCTCCATCTTGTTTTTCTACCAATTGTTTAGCAATACTTAAACCTAGTCCTGTACCTTCCATCCCTTTCATCACCCCTTCTTCGCTTTGATTAAAACTTTCAAAAATATAATCGATTTTGTCTTTAGGAATTCCTATGCCTGTATCTCCTACTTCAAACCTGATATGAATATGTTTATTTAAATCCTTTAAGATTTTCACCTTCAACCATACTTTTCCCTCTTTGGTAAACTTGATGGCATTTCCTATGAGGTTGATCAAAATCTGATTGAGTCGTAATTGATCACCTATTATTCTTCGATCAATATTTTCATCAACCATAATGTCAAACTCAAGTTGTTTTTCTTTGGCAGAATGTTTAAATGTACTATTGAGTTGGTCAGTTAATTTTTTTAAGTTAAAAGGTTTTTTAATAAAAGAAAACTTACCAGCTTCAAGCTTTGTATGATCCAATAGATCATTAATAATGGTAAGAAGATTTTGCGATGATTCCTGTATAGCTCCGATATATTCAGTCTGTTTATTATCTAAGTTGGTCTCTAAAGAAAGTTTACTTAATCCTACAATTGCATTCATAGGAGTACGAATCTCGTGACTTACATTCGCAAGGAATTGAGTTTTATATTCAGCTGACTGTTCTGCTAATACCTTTTGCCTTTGAAGAATTAGGCGATGTTGCCTGTTTTTAAATAATGTATAGGCAATAGAAATAAATACCAAACAAAGAAGACCTTTAAACCATAGTGTTTGCCAATATGCAGGTCTGATTGTTAATTGAATTTTTAACCCTTCGTTATTCCAAACTCCATCTCCATTTGAAGCTGAAGCAAGGAAAGTATATTGACCATGATTCAAATTAGTATAAGTCACCTTATGTTCTCTTCCTAGCTCTCGCCAAGAATCATCATAACCAACTAACTTACAACGGTATTCATTTGCTGCTGGATTGATATAATGTAGTCCTGAAAACTCAAAACCTATATCGTTTTCATCATAGGATAGGTTTATTTTTTCAGTACTTTCAAAAGCTTGATCCAAAAGGTAGGATTCATTTTTTACTTTAAAATTGGTAAGAATAACGTCAGGAGGAATTTTATTTTTATTGATTCTATCTGGATGAAAAGTATAAATTCCATTTATACTTCCAAATGAAATACTACCATCCTTTGCAAGGTGTCTAGACTTAGAAAGGAAGCCTTGGATTACTTTAGCATTCTGATAATTATAAAACGTATTATTAGATTGATCCAATCTTGCAAAAAAACGATACCCACAAACCCATACTTGTTCCTTATCGTCAACCAAGACAGAGAGTAATTCATTTTCTAATAATCCTTGTTGTTTCCCATACAATTTAAATTCTTTTGTATGGGTGTTAAAGTTTACTAACCCATACAAATTTGCCAACCACATATTCCCATCAGCACCAATCGCGATATCTTTCATATCTCCATCTAAAGTTATTTTGCTATCTAATGGAGGTAGGAATAATTCAAACTTCTCCGAAGTTGGATCAAAACTTCCTAAGCAGGAAGAATAGGTATAATACATCCATATTTTACCAGTATTATCTTGATCAAAAATAATCATCCGATTCGAAGAGACTTCCTTAAAAGATTTTCTAGGAAAAAACCATTTACTTTTTAGAGTTTTCCAGTTTAATCGACATAAACCCCAACCAGTACCAAACCAAATAATATCTTCATCAATTTTATCATTGAACATTTTATAGATGCTTATATTGGACAAGGAATCTCCCACATCTACTTTTTCAAACTGTTGTGCAGATTTATCTTTTCTATAAACTCCCTCCTTGCTAATCGTAAACCAAATACCTCCATCTGAATCCTCTAAAAACCAATCCCATCCTATTGTTGTTTTTTTCTCAGGAAACTCATTTAATTTTTCTCCCTTGGTTTTTCCTTTTGGAATTTTATAAACTCCTTCTGGAGTTTTAGAATAAATGTTTCCCCTACTATCTTTAATAAACTTTGAAATATTATTAGATAAGTTTCCGTCGGTGGCCTCATTTTGTAATAACTCAAATCCAGAATCATCCAATCTAATTTTACTTATTCCATTTTCAGTTCCAACCCAAATATTTTGAAATCGATCCTCTAATATATGAGTGACCTGATTATGGTTAAGACTATTGGTAAGATTAGCTTGATGTTTAAAATGTTGAAACCTTTTAGTTTTGGGATTAAAAACCCCCAAGCCATTTTGACGGAGGGCTAACCAAAGATTTCCTTTGCGATCTAGCGTCAAGTTATTGATAGGTATATTTCGAAGGTCAGTAGGTAAAAAGTCTTTTAAAATTTTATTAGTTTTTGGATTCCATTTAAGGAGACCTCCATCTGTTGCTAACCAAAATTCTCCAGTTTGATCTTCCAACAGCGCTCTAATACTTCTAAAAGGTCGTTTTAAAATTGGATCAGTTGAAACCTCTTGTAAGCTTGAATCCCTTAAATTTACTCTTACTAATCCTCTAGAAGTTCCAGCCCAAATGGTTTCGTTTTTATCTTTTATAAAACCTCTTACATAGTATGGTCTATCCGGATTATTTTTTTCCTTAAGCCTTAAAAAGTGTTTAGTTTCTTGATCGAAATATGCAATATCTCCATTAATAAAATTTGTTATTAAATTCCCTTTTCCAACTTCAACCAACTTATTAAAGCCATTAATATTTTTAAGTCTTCTTTCATCTGTTCGAGGACGACGATATCTTTTAAATTTCCCTGTTCGTCGATTTAGTAAACTCAAACCGAAATTTGTAGCGACCCAAATTTCACCATTTCGATCCTCAATTATCTCATTTACATTAGGGTGTGCTAAACTCAAACTGTCTTGTACGTCATGCCGAAAGGCTTTAAATTCATATCCATCATAACGATAAACTCCTTCTCTAGTCCCAAACCAAATATACCCGTATTTATCTTCTACTATATCTTTTATATATCCATTCGGTAAACCAAATTGCGCACTTATTCTTTCAAATTTCACATTGGAAAATTGAGCCAAAAGATAGATACTTTGACAAATGAAAAAAACAGAAAAAAGGATATGCTTAATTGGCCACATTAAATAGGATTGTAGTCAAAGATAATAATTAACAATTATTAAGAACCCTCTTCGAAATTCAAAGAAGGTTCTGAGTGTTATTCATGGATTTTTAAATTTATTGAATCAGCTAATTGATTAGTTACATAAAGGTAATGAGAATCATGTGCTCCTTCCTCTTAGGAAGTATTAAAAAGTGTAAAAAAGTATTAAAAAATAGCTTAAAAGTATGCTTTTTGAACAGTTAGTCCTCCGCTTTAGTTTGGAATGTGACCATAAGTGTTTAGTAAAAATTTATAGTTAAAAGAACTTCTCCTTTAGGGTTGTATCAACCAAACTAATTAACGACTAAAGAGGAATAATTAAACCATGAATACATGGGGAGTAGGAGTATTATTAGGAGGTGGGAAATAGACGTGTAATTTCTAGAGTTTATTTCAAAGATGACCTGAGATAATTTTCAAGTTTAATAAAAATAAAATAGTCCAGAGGGCGAGCATTAGTGCAGCGAAATTGGATAAAGGTAAAAAGGTGGGTTGGACAGATTGAATAAATGTTAACAGATTTTACATCGAACTTTTTTCCAGTAATTCAATTTCTTGTTGTATCCTTGCATTTTTATTCATGAATTTTAAAAAAATATAACACGTATGTCAAGTAAATATAACACTTCTGAAGAAATTGCTAGTTATGGAATTGGTAAACAAATGGGAAATCAATTGCTTGCAAATCCTTTTGAAAATATGAATTTCGATGCTGTAGTTGAAGGCTTAAGAGACACCTTGAACCAAAAGGAAAGTCCGATCACAGAAGAACAGTTTAGAGCTGCATTTACTGAGATTAGTGCAAAAGTTGAGGCTAGCAAAAAATCTGCTTTCGAGGAAGTTTTGGCTCAAGGCCAAAGTTTTTTAGCTGAAAACAAAACAAAGGAAGGTGTTAAAGAAACTGCCTCAGGATTACAATACATGGTGGTAAAAGAAGGCGATGGAGAGATGCCTGCAAATACCTCTACGGTAGTTGTTCATTATACAGGTACTCTTTTAGATGGTACTGTTTTCGATAGCTCAGTACAAAGAGGTCAACCTGCTACCTTTCCAGTAAATGGAGTTATTGCAGGTTGGACAGAAGCACTACAATTAATGACAGTTGGATCCTCATGGAAATTATTTATTCCATATAATTTAGCCTATGGTGATCAAGGTGCAGGTGGTGCAATTGGACCTTATTCTACTTTAATTTTCGATGTCGAATTATTAGAAATTAAATAGTCTTGAATCAATTCTTTTGAGAGAAAAATCTCAAATAACAATTTAGAAATAACAAGCCAATTACATTTATTTGTAATTGGCTTACTTTTTCACAACAATACATTTACGTAAAAGATAAACAATCAATAATCATCAATTCTAATCGGCTTTACAGAATAATCTGAAGTATCAATCTCAGTCCAAGAAATAAAATTATAAGCAGTACTCGCCCCAGTTATTTGAATTACATTAATGTTGTATTTCTTCTCCTCTGACCCATATCTTTTATTGGAGTGCCAATGACCTGACAACAATACATTTACATCCTTTATTATTTTTCTAAAATTTTCTCGATCCACTAATTTTAGCCACTTATATTTATAACTAAATGAAAATGGATTATTATGTAGATACACTATAATCTTAGGATCATTATGTTCTTTTCTAATTCTAGCTAAATCATTTTTTAATTCCTTTAATTGATTCTTTCCTAATTTCCCTCTGGTGGCAATAGGCTTTCCTTCCAATGAATTTAACCCAATAAAAAAATGATCATTAAATTGATGGATGATTGGATAATCTAATAAATCATTATCGTCCTCTCCTTTGTAGTTGACCCCTTTGGGTAGTAAATCTTTAAAATACTTATTGAAGACTTTAAGATTTCTCCTAGGATTCCCTTTTGCACCTTCTCTTTTCAAATCGTGGTTACCAGGACAAATCATTAAATCGAAGTCGTGACTAGTTAATTTTTTAAGCTTTATTTTCAGTTCCCCCATATCCTTTTTGTCTAAGGACGAATCAACTAAATCTCCTGATAGAATAATTTTAGGTTTGACCCTTTCATTTTGGTAATAGGTAATAATATGATTGATCAAATTATCTGTTCCTGAGAATTTTCCATAATGAAGATCACTAATGTGTATTATTTTCATAATTTTTATTTCATGTTGAATGAAAACTCAAAATAAGATGTATTAGTTTTTCAAAAGGTAAAACTTAATTAGCAATTTTTTTTTGAATAGAAACACTTAGATGAACAGGGATTTTTTATATTAGCGATCAAAAGGAGAAAGCCGAAAATCCAAAATAGAGTAGGCATAATTTTAAACCTCTTAAAATGAAAACAATTAAATTCATGTTCCATTCCTTTACCTTTCAATCATTAAAATCTAAAAAACAAAAAAGTATAAAAAATATATTACTCTACTTATTGATTAGTATGTTTTTATATTCTTGCGGTAACGCAACAAAAAATCCGCCACCAACAGATACACCTAGTGATTCCACAACAACCGGAATAATAGATACGACCCAATCAACCCCAATAATAGATACGACTCAAATTACTTCAACACCTGAACCATCTCCAGCACCAGTAACCAGCCCTCCCCTAACGGAAGATCTAGCAACTTTAGAAAGTAGGTATGCAGAA
>CAJQQY010000234.1 GCA_905480595.1 uncultured Saprospiraceae bacterium
GCCTTATCTTCAAATAAAGTAGAGATATGTTTTCCTTTAAAACCAATTTGATCATCTTCAATTCCTTGAGATTGATACACTCCAAAAGAATAACCATCATACTTGTTAAGCCCATTTTGAGTACCTATCCATATGTAACCATTTTGATCTTGTAAAATGGAAAAAACAGTATTGTGAGAAAGTCCATCATTGATGGTGAGTTGGTCAAAAAACAAGGGCGTAGAGGTGATTTGCCCAAAACAAACTTGAGATGAGAAAAATATAATCCAGCAAAAAAAAATACGAATCATTAAGGTTGTTTTTCGAAATAGAAATCTTAATTTTTCTTTGACTCAAAATAGAAACAAAATAACTTTTCCAAAAGTTTAAGGCTGTCTTTGACAAAAAAACTACAGTAAGATATTTTATAAAAAAAAGGAAAACAATTCAAAATGAACTGCCTCCCTTTTCAATATATATCAACTAATCAAATTTTAAACGACGGTAAATTTCTTACCCCAAACATCCACTTCTGATTCTCCATCAGGTAAATATGCTTTTACTTTTTTAAAAATAAATTCATCTCCCTTCGATAGACTTCTTAATTCAGTCAACATTCTTTTAGTCAAATTTGGAGAAGTTCCTTCGAGAGTAGTGGTCTTTCCATTCTTAGTAACTTTTAATTTGAATTGAAATATTTTAGAACCTTTGGCGCAACCTGCTACACCAATTTCACTCGTTCTATTCAAGTCTTTGTGAGTGACTGTTCCGCCAAATTTATCGGCAAAAGTGAGATAGGCGCCACCAATAATTTCTGGCTCAGTTGCGGAATTTATTTCATTTGTAGAAAAGGAAAACAATCCTCCAGTAAAAAATAACGCTATCGCTAATGTAATTGGGAAAAATGAAATTTGGACTTTGTTTTTCATGATTGAATTATTTTGTGAAAAAATTAAAATTAATTCAAACTTATTTCAATTTTTAAAGCGAAATTCAGAAAGTAGAGGAACTCAACTTTTGAGTAGAGATTCAACTACTTATTATTCCACATAGCTGGACTTTCCACGTCCAGTATTTGAAACTGGACGTGGAAAGTCCAGCTACGAGAAACATAAACAGTCGTTCCTCTACCTAAGTCAGTTGGTCATCTACAAATACCACCTCTTTCATTTTTTTATTTTAATTTGAATCGAATTTTCTAAAAGAAAAATTATTGATCAATGATGCTTAGCAAAATATTCACGAAGGAAGTTTTTCTTCATATTCTCTTTTGGGGAATTTATGTTGCATCGGAATATTTAGCCAATATGTTGCATTTGCATTCCAGCAACAATTGGACTTTTCTTCGTTCCATACTTTTATCATTGCCGTTGTTGATGCTTCCAACTTATCTAATTGCATTTTATGTCGTTCCAAAAATTTTAATGCAAAACAAAATCCATTGGTTTTTACTTTTCGTTTTTGTTGCAGCTATTTTTGTTTTTTGGGGAAGAATAAAATGGTTGGAGCTGATTAATTATTTAGAAAATGGACAACACTTTAACATCCCTCCAACGAAGGTGATTAAAAATGTCATTCGTGATTATTCCATCATCGCATTGGCAATTTGTATTTACATCATTGGTGATTGGAGAAAGAAACAACAACTCAACGAGCAACTTATCAAAGCTAAAGCGGAAGCAGAAATCAAACTTCTCAAAGGACAATTGCAACCACATTTCCTTTTCAACTCTCTCAATAATATTTATAGTTTGGCGCTGATGAAATCAGATTTGACCGCGGATAGTATTTTGAAGTTAACAGAGTTGTTGGACTATTTAGTTTATCGAGCAAACTTGGAAAAAGTCGCTTTAAACAAAGAAGTGCAACTTTTGAGGAACTATGTCGATTTAGAGAAATTACGCTATGGTGAAAAATTAAAAATAGAAATGCAACTCGAAGAAAACATTGATTCTATCAAAATTGTGCCTTTGCTTTTATTGCCTTTTGCCGAAAACTGTTTCAAACATGGAGGTGTTGGAGCAAATGGTTTTTTCAAAATAACAATACATTTACAAATAAAAAACAAACAACTATTTTTCCAAATCGAGAACAGTAAAAAAGCAAAAAAGAGGATCGACAATGTTTCAGGAGGAGTTGGTTTAAATAATATTAAACAACGATTACAACTTCTTTACCCAAACAAACATGAATTAAAAATTGACGATGAAAAATATTTTTATAAAGTTCGATTAACCTTAAATTTGAAATAAGTATGAATACAAAATTTCAATGTTATATTTTAGATGATGAACCTTTAGCTATCAAAGTCATCGAACAACATCTTTCCAAATTTGAGCAATTCGAAATTTGTGGTTCTTCCACCGAGCCTCTCGAAGCACATCGTCAATTAAAAACACTTCAACCTGACCTTCTTTTTCTGGATATCGAAATGCCTGAAATCAACGGCTTAGAATTTATCGACTCTATGCAAAGTCAACCAAAAATCATTATCACTACTGCTTATCGAGAATATGCGGTGGAAGGATTTGAATTAAATGTTTTAGATTATTTAGTCAAACCGATTCCATTCCCACGATTTATAAAAGCGGTTGATAAATTTTTAGACTTACAGAAATCAGAAATTATCCAAAACAATAACAATACATTTACAAGTATCATCATCAAAGCAAATCGAAAAAACGTCCGTATTGAACTAAGCGATATTTTATATATTGAAGGCGTAAAAGATTATGTAAAAATAGTTTTAAACAACCAATCAATTTTAACTAAATACTCTATTGGTAATTTTCACAAGACTCTCCCACCCGATCAATTTCTCCGAATTCATAAATCTTTTGTTATCTCAAAAAATAAGATAACTGCTTTCACCTCTCACGATGTGGAGATTGGTCAAATTGAACTTCCTATTGGCAGACAATTCAAAGAAGCATTTTTAAGTGAGATGAAATAAGTATTCTTTTAAAAGTTTTTAGATGCTGATAAAAGTCATAAAATCCTATTGACTAATACTCTAGTTTTGCAAGAAATAATTATGTATTATGAAAAATATACTTACTTGGGCACCTCGAATTCTTGCAATAATTTTTATTTGCTTTATCTCCCTTTTCGCATTGGATTCTTTTTCAGGTGAGGCTAGTTTCTCAGAAAAAATCATTGGATTTTTTATTCACTTGGTTCCTTCTTTTATGTTGGTCGCATGCTTATTAGTTGCTTGGAAAAATAGAATTTTTGGCGGGCTATTATTTATAGTTTTAGCAATGATATTTACTATTTATTTCGGGACCTATAAAAGTCCAACTCACTTTGCACTCATTTCATTCCCAGTTTTCCTTATAGGTTTTTTATTTATGATTTCGAAGTTGAGTTTGGCTAATGAATAGAAGGCATCTTTTTATTTTCCGCAAAAGCAATGTTATCCATAAATGTTTCAATCTTTTTAATGTGAACATCTTGATTAAATCGAACATCAGCATGGAAATAATTAGGGATTCGAGTATAGGTCGATTGGATTCCTTGTTTTTGCAAAGCAGCATGTAGTAATTCACTTTGATGAATATTCACTACCGTATCCTTGCCTCCATGCATGATAAAAAATGGAGGCGTCTTTTGATTGATATAATTGATGGGATTGGCATTTTGAGTTTTCTTCGTATTCTTTTTGATGCGTTCTCCAACAAGTAATGAAGTTGCAATATTTGTCAAAAAAGCAATGAAGCCATTTTTCCCCATTTGACTAAAGTCAGAAAACCCATACCAAGAAATTACTCCTTGTACTTCACTCGAAACATCTTTTGGCTCTAAGTTGCCTTCCAAATTTTCAGAGCCATTCGAACATCCTAATACATTCACCAAATGTGCTCCAGCGGAAACACCCCAAACCAAAAAAAATTCTGAGTCTAGATTATATTCTCCTGCATTGGCTCTAAGCCATCGAACAGCAGCTTTCATTTCATGAGCTTGAGTTGGCCATTTTTTCCAAGGACTAAATGAATAGCTGACGGAAGCAACGGCATATCCTCTTTTGACTTGACGGAGAACTCCTGGTTCAATAATTTTTCTACCGCCTGACATCCAACCACCTCCATGGAAAAAAATAATCAGAGGGGAAGGTTGTCCATTATTATCTGGAAGGTAAAGGTCTAATTTTCTTCTCTTTCCGTGACTAATTGTATAGACCAACCTTTTAAATTTTAATCCACTAAATAATACCGTGAATAAACAATTAAATAGGTTGGCCAAAATGGAACATACGTTTAAAATATATTTCAAGTGTTATCTATTTTTTTTTACAAAAATACTCCCTATGTTATTAACATATCAGTTCGAACTATTCTTTTTTTGCTTTTTCTTCCCTACTAGGCCAACTAATAGAAAGATAAATCCAAGCGGCCAAATACTTGCATTTTGCAAAACCACTAGTCCTACAATTAGAAAAATAATTCCAAGAGTTATAAACGTATTATTTCTTTTTTCCATTACTCTTTTTTAAAATTTATTTCACAGATTAATTTATCTAAGAGTTCAATCTCTCTTTTCAAAACAACCATTTGAAATAAATACTACCTACCTACGGTAAGCTTGCTCTAAGGAATCATTAGGATAAGCTTGATCATAATTATGACGTAAAATATCATGGCTTGTAACTATTCCTTTTAAATTATTATCCTCATCAACTATCGGTAATCCATGAAACAACTGTCTTAAAAATATTTGAGCAGCTGTACCTATTTTTTCATTTGCGTTAAGAGCGATTACTTTTTTAGTCATCACTTCTTCGACCTTAATATTTTCGTACTCTTCAAAAGTCTTATTTAACTTCATCAAATCATAAGAAGTAACTATCCCTGCTAATTTACCATTCTCGACTACAGGAATATGATGGAAACGATTATCAAAAATAAAATTTTTCACTTTTGATAAACTATCTTGAGGAGTAACTGTGACTACATTTTTAGTCATAATTGTAGATAAAGGTTGATGCATCATATCGAATTATTATTTTTTGAAAAAATTAAAATATAGACTCGATTGAGTTAACCCACTAATAATTAATTCAATCTTAATTTCTTGGTTTTAATCGCAATCACCACATACTAAACTAGGAGTGATTTACTTTTTCATTTTGATATTTTTTACCTTAACAAACCTAATATATCGTCCATCAGCTATTGGTGACAAAAATCATCAAAGCGAAATGATTTTAATCAATTTTAATTCTTTTTTCAACCTCCAAATGGAAGCTGGATCAATCCTCTCTTTAAAAAAATATGATTAAATTTTGAAGTAGAGATTCTAATAAATAATTCTTATAGAAACAATTGATGGTGGATGGGTTGATTTGAATATTCTTCATATTCAATAAATCAAAATGATAGTTTTGGTAATAATCCACAAAGAAACCAAACGGAACTTTTTTATTTACATTGGATTTTTGCCAACAATCCAACGCCCAAGCCAAATATTGATTTACCGATCATACTCTATATTTTCAGAAGCGTGTTCATATTTTTTGGAAGAGTAATCATCTAAATCATAGGCACTAAATTTTGGAGGAGAATTTAGAGGCTCTCCAGAATATTTATCAAAAGAGTAATCAATCGAAAAAAACTTTTCACAATTCCCAGTCCCTCCATGGTGAAAACAAATCGAAAGATTGTCATTGATATAATCAAACATTTTCACACCTGAATCTTTTACAAAAAGTCCTTCGTCAATATGCTTTTGCACAAATTCTTGAATGATCGAAATCACCTTCGGCTGGTTTTCTTTAAGTAATTCTATGTAAGCCTTTCTCTGGTTTTGAAAATGTTCTGAAATAAGCATGGAAATAAATTTATTTAAAAAAATTACCTGAAAAAAGTGTTTTTCTTTTGATTTATTCTTATTTATTTAAAAGCATTTCTCTATATAGTTCAATCAGTAAATACTTTATAGTATATTGGAATTTACCAAATTACATATTCAATGATTACACAATACATTATTTTAATCTTATACTTTTTTGTCTTATTAGCCATCGGTTACTATGCTTCCAAAAAAATACATAGTATCGATGATTATTATGTTGGAGGTAAAAAATTGGGTTTTTGGGTTGTTGCGTTTTCCAGTAGAGCAACAGGAGAATCAGCTTGGCTATTATTAGGGTTGACAGGAATGGGTGCCATGGCAGGAGTTTCGGCATTTTGGGTAGTAGTCGGAGAAGTGATTGGCGTTTCAGCTGCTTGGTTTTTGATGGCCAAACCTTTTAAAAAATTGACGGATGATTATAAATCCATTACAATTCCAGATTACCTCGTCAGTCGATTCAAATCTAAAACACATACTCTTAGAAAAATAGCTGCAGCGCTACTTAGTTTTTTTGTGGTTATTTATGTGAGTGCTCAAATTGATGCAACAGGATCTGCATTCGAAGCATTTTTAGGTTGGGATTATTACACGGGAGCTATCGTTGGTTTTTTAATAGTTTTAACCTATATATTTTCCGGGGGGTTTGTAGCCGTTGCTTGGTCGGATTTATTCCAGGGATTATTAATGTTATTTGGATTATTACTCTTACCAACTGTCGCATGGTATTTAATTTCTGAACCTTCCTTATTTGAAGGTATCCGAGCAATAGACCCTGAATTGATGAATATCTGGGGAGCAGGCGGATTGACCACCGTCAATATTTTTGCAATTTTAGGTTTTATGATGATTGGATTAGGCTTTATGGGGTCGCCACAATTGTTTGTACGATTCATGTCTATCAAGGATGAGTCAGAGATAAATAAAGGAAGATGGGTTGCTATTGGTTTTACAATTTTGACCGATTCTGCTGCTGTAATGGTGGGAATTATTGGTAGATATTATTTCAGCGAAACAGGAGTTGATATAGAATCCACTCTTGGAAATGGTGCACAAAATGTTTTGTCGATGCTAGTAAGTGAAGTAATGCCAACGATTCTTGTTGGGCTTTATGTAGCAGTAGTTTTGTCAGCAATTATGTCAACTATTGACTCTCTTTTAGTAGTGGCCTCAAGTGCAATTACTCGAGATTATTATCAGCAAATCATGCATCCAGACGCAGACGATAAGACCCTAACAAGTCTGTCAAGAAAAATAACTATAATCATGGCTTTAATTGCATTAACTCTCTCTCTCTTACCATTTCAGTACTCTCACCAGATAGAACTATATTTTGGTTTGTAATATTTGGATGGTCTGGAATTGCAGCCACTTTCTGTCCTGTGATGATACTATCCTTGTTTTGGAAAGGATATACAGAAAAAGGAGCTATTGCCTCAATGATTACAGGTTTCTTATGTGTTCCCTTATTTAAATTTGGAGCAACTCAGATTCCAGAGTATGGAATTCTTTTTGAAAAAATGGATGTAATGTTACCTTCCTTTTTATTAGCGATGCTTGCTGGATTTATTGTAAGTAAGATGAATAAAGATCCAGAAGTCTCAACTATTTAGTAATCCTAAGAATGGTGAAATAGTATAAATTACTATTTCACCACTCTTAAGGGATAATCCGATAATTGTACGTTTATCCTTTAAAGCAATTCTCCATCTTTAGAATGATAGGATAAAACTTTCCAATCGAATTCCTTTGTCTCATCATTATAAATTTGACAAGTATCAATAGGATTCATATAAAGGTGTAAACTCATGCTTCTACCTGAGTGAGTATTTTTTAAAGAATGGTAGCCCATCTCATCATTCATATAAGAGAACTGTCCTTCTTTAACGATCATTTCATCTATGGGCAATGGCATGTTAGTATCCTTTTGATCTTCAAAACGAATTTCTTTCATTCCTCCTTGAAGTAAATAGACCCAGCATTCTTCTCCTGCATGGCAATGAATAGGTGTTTCTTGGCCTTCTTCCCAACAAAGCAATATTAATTCATGGCTTTCAGTTTTGACAATACAATTACGAGTATAATGATCTTTAGACCAAAATTGATACGAAGAAAAGTCTTTTGCTTCTAATTCGATCCTTTTGACTAACCCCACATAATCTTTTCCTGTACATTGAGGTAATACTTCTAATAATTCTTCTACGGATGTTATTTTTTCTTTAATCATATACTACAAAGGTAAGGAAGCCGAAGCAGGATTTATAATTCAATGGTTATACTTAACTTAAACAAGGACTATTTATAATTAATTTAATTATAAATATTTCATTTTTAAACAAAAAAAGGTTACCATGGTTACATGTGGGATAGATACTATAATCATCAAATTTAATTACCATCTTTTTTGGCCTACTCCCCTTTCAAGTCCGCTTTTGAGCGCGACACTTCTGGGAGCTTCCATTTTTTTAGCCTCGATTAGGCTAAACATTGCCTCGGCCAAAACTTTTATTTGAATACCTAATAATGGTGTAAAATCAAATAATTAAGTAGTCAGGCGGAATTAACAATAAAGTATTTTTTTTGATTTTGGAAAAATTAGTAAGTCACTTATTTTAGTCACTTGCTCAATTCTTTTCCAAGAATCAAAATTATTTATCCACCATTTACTTTTCAATTAAATAATCTTTTTATTTTTTAATATAAAAACTAAGTATGAAGGGCGATCTAAAAATTTTTAATACTATTGTTGACAAATTATTAATTGCAGAGAAAGAAACTCCCGTTGTGGAATATATTGAAGCTGCAAAACTCCATGATCGAATTGATTTGAGTTTATCTAATGAAGCGATGAAAGAGGATGACTTCCAAGATTTGTTGGAAGATTTAATTTTAACTACTCCACGAACTTCCTCCAAATTGTTTTTCAATCAATTATTCGGAGGAAGAAAAGGCAAAGCTGTCTTGGGTGACTTACTTGCAGTTATGCTTAATAACAGTATGTACACGTACAAAGTCGGAGGCCCTCAAGTTGGGGTTGAAAAGAGTATCATCAACAAACTTTGTGAGATGGTTGGATATGGAAAAGAAGGTAATGGTACTTTCCCATCCGGCGGTTCGATGAGTAATTTGATGGCGATGATTATGGCTAGAGATGCTCACGATCCAAAAATAAAACTAGAAGGTACTTCAAAAAAACTTATAGTATATACCTCAAAAGCATCGCATTATTCCACTCCTAAAAATGCTGCAATGATGGGCATAGGAAGAAATAACGTTCGATTTGTAAATACAAATTCGGAAGGGGAATTACTGCCTGATCATTTGGAAGAGTTAATTTTGACGGATTTGGAAATGGGTAATACTCCATTCTATGTTAATTTGACTGCTGGGACAACTGTGTTGGGAGCTTATGATTCAATACCTCCAGTTAGCACTATTTGTAAAAGATATAATTTGTGGCTTCATGTTGACGGAGCTTATGGTGGAGGTGTTATTTTTAGTAAAAAATATAAACATCTACTCAAAGGAATTGAGGAAGCAGATTCTTTTAGTGTGAATGCACATAAGATGCTAGGGACTCCATTAACCTGTTCAATTGTTTTGACTAAACATAGTCAGCAGCTTTATGATTCTTTTTCTAATGATGCAGAATACTTATATCAAACAGATGGAGACGATTATAATCTTGGGAAAATTTCCATGCAATGTGGTCGCCGTAATGATGCCTTAAAATTCTGGACACTTTGGAAATCTGTAGGCACCGAGACCTTGGAGAAATATGTAGATCACCAATTTTATCTGGCGGAGGTAGCAAGAGAATACATTCGAAATCATCCAGATTATACTTTGTATAGTTTTGATGATTCCATTTCAATTTGCTTTAACTACAAAGGGATTGATGCTAATGAACTTTGTACTTTAATGTATGAAGAATCCGAAATTATGGTTGGGTTTGGCAAATTCCGAGATGATGAATTTATTCGTTTCGTTACGATTAACTCTGAAAATGAGAAGGAAGATATTTTAAATTTCTTTTCTAAACTTGAAGCATTTGTTGAACAGTCTGTACAATTAGCTCCTACAAGTTTAACTTAAAAGAAAAGATTCTGAATAAATTAAAGTGGTCGCAAGCCTAGAGTTTGCGACCACTTTTTTTTCCAAAAATAGATACAGCCACACTAAGCTAAGTGTGTGTGAAATATTACATTTCCACAAACTTTTGTATTTTAGATGTAATGAAAACAATTTTACCCCGCCTTATATCTATAAGTCTAATTTTCTTTTTTGAAATTAGCTTCGCTCAACCCAATGAAATTCACTTCAATAATTTTTCGGTGGATGAAGGCCTTTCCCAAAGTGGAGTAAGGCGTGTATTTAAAGACCATCAAGGTTTTATGTGGTTTGGTACACAAGATGGTTTAAATCGATATGATGGGTTTGAATTCAAAACTTTTTTTTATGAACCAAATGATTCTACTAGTTTAGGTAACAATTTTATCTGGGAAATTTTTGAAGACAGTCAGCATAATTTATGGATAGGAAACTTTGGTGGTGGACTTTGTCTTTTTAATCGAGAGCTAGAAACTTTTAAAACTTTTTATCCTAACCTACCTGCCACCAGTAATCTAAATGAACGATCCGTAAAATACATTAAAGAGTTTCCGAAAGGAACACTTTGGTTGTCGACCCATGCAGGAGTGGCACTTTTTGATCTTTCTAAAATGGAATTTGTCGAGAACCCTACTCCATTAAAATCTTTTGGTAAAAAGGAATTATCAAAAATGAACAACCTTTTTATCATCAATGAAAACCGAGTGATTTTAGTAGTGAAAAATCATTTATTTCTAGTAGATATAAACTCAGGAGAAGCACATCAGATGTTTTCCGAAAAATTGGAGATTAGTGAATTTGGTAAAATTGCCAAACATCAAAAAAATCAATTTTGGATAAATTCTTCTAGTGGATTGCTACTCACCAAATATGTGGAATCAGCCGATTCTTTAAAGATTCTTCGCACCTATCAAATCGAAAAAGAATCAGGCAAAATTTCTGACCACCTAATCCATGATATTTATAAAGATCGAAATGGTCTAGTTTGGTTTGCCACGATGAAAGGTCTTTTTGTATTAGATTCCAAAAATGAGGCTGCTGATTTCATCAATTACACTCATGATGAAAATTCTCCCAATGGCCTTCCAAGTAATTTCGTTTTTGACATTTATGAAGATGATAGTCAAACCATTTGGTTGGGAACTGGAAATGGGGTCAGCCGATTTTCTATTTTCCCACCACCTTTTCAAAATTTTTCTTTTGCAAAAAACAGAACAGAATTATGCGGTTCTTTTGTAGCAGGAATTCAAGAAGATACATTTGGAAATTTGTGGGTGGGAGGAAGAGAAGGATTGACGGTTATCAAAAATTTTGACCAAGCAACTGACCAATGGGAATTCAATTGTCACAATCCAACTAATCAAAAAGATTTAAAACATAAATATGTCTTGGGTATTTCAAAAGATCGAAGTGGCGACCTCTGGCTTTGTTATCACAGAGATGGTTTTGCAAAAGTGATTCAAAATGAAAAAGGAGATTGGCGATTAGAAAGTTATAGCGATTTAATCGCTCCTGATTATTTTAAAAACCATGCGATCAATGCAATTTATGAGGATCGCTCAGGAGTTTTTTGGATTGCTTCATCAGGTAAAAACTTAATTAAATTTGACCCAAAGAAAAAGACGCATAAAACTTTTGTATACGACGATCATGACTTTACCAAACTTTCCCATCCATACGTTTATGTCATTTTTGAAGATAGTAAAAATAACTTTTGGTTAGGAACTGCAGCAGGCGGACTTTGCAAAATGGATCGAGAAAAAGAAACTTTTACTAGATATGCCCATGATCCGAACCAACCAAATAATCTTAGCCATAATATGGTGACGTATATTTTTGAAGATAGTAAAACCCGACTTTGGATTTGCACAGCCAATGGATTAAACTTGATGGAAACCGAAGGAAAGTTTAAACGATTTTCAAAAAAAGATGGGCTCCCTAATGATTTTACTTATGGAATGGTCGAAGATAAAAATGGAGATTTGTGGGTAAGTACAAATAATGGAATTTCTAAAATTACTTTTGAGCAAGGTGTTTTTACAACCGAAAATTTTAATTCTAATCATGGATTATTTGCAGGGAACGAATTCAATCAAAATGGTTATTTCAAAACTAAAGATAACCGATTATGCTTTGGTGGCACCAATGGATTATCCGTTTTCGATCCAAACGAAATCAAACCTTATCCTTTTGTTCCTCAAGTTGCATTGACCGATTTTTTACTCTTCAATGAATCCGTTTCCGTTGCTCCTAAAAAAATTAAAAAAGGGAAATTCACTTTGAATCAATCCATCAATGAAACAAAAGAAGTCAATTTAAAACACTACCAAAATTTCTTAGCCTTTGAATTTGCCGCACTAGGTTTTGCCCAATCCGAAAACAATAAATATGCTTATCAAATGGAAGGCGTCGATCAGGATTGGGTTCAATCAGGAACGAGAAGGTTGGCAAGTTATCCAAATTTAAAATCTGGAAATTATGTTTTTAAAATAAAAGCAGCTAACCACGAAGGCATTTGGAATGAAGAACTTAAATCTATTGCCATTAACATCGCTCCCCCACCCTGGAAAACTTGGTGGGCATATTTAATTTATTTGGCAACAGCGGTTTTGGCAATTTATGGAATCATTTGGTTCAGAGTACAAAATGTCCGAAGAGTCGAAAAAGCAAAACTTGCTGAACGAGAACTTTTTAGAAAACGAAGTGCTAGAGATTTTCATGATGAGGCAGGTAATCAAATTACCAAAATCAGCTTGATGACTGAAATTGCCAAACGAAAATCGAATGGTAATTTTGAACTAAATAATTTGGTCGATCAAATTGGAGATGAAATCCAAACATTGAGATCTGGCATGCGAGATTTCATTTGGGTACTAGATCCTGACAATGATAATTTGTATGAAACCTTGATGCGGTTAAAAGAGTTTGCCAATGGTATTTTCGAATTTTCCCAAATCCATTTTACGACAAAAGGAATTGACGAATATTTAAAAACAATTGCACTAAGCGGTAATCAAAGACGACACTTATTATTAATTTTTAAAGAAGGAATCAATAATAGTTTAAAATATTCTGCTGCGCAAAATGCTCAATTTTCTGTTTTACAAAATGAAGAAATCATTGAACTAAAATTTAGCGATGATGGAATTGGTTTTGAAAAAGAAAATCAAAAAAATGGACAAGGATTAAAAAACATTAAATCTAGAGCTGAAAAAATGGGTGTCAAACATGATATTTTTTCAGAAAAAAATAAAGGAAGTGCAATAAGTATATTTATCAATATTACCCATATGGGTAATTGAAAAATCGCAGAATTCCATTTATTTTTGATGGAACAATGTAAAATAAATTTACATGGAAAATTTAATAAGAGTAGCCATTATCGAAGATGATCCAAGGATCCGCCAATTGATGCAATTGATTGTGGATGGCTCTCCTGGTTTTTATTGTCATCAAGTTTTTGAAGATTGCGAATCAGCCATTCCTGCACTAGAAAAGAATTCCCCTCACCTACTTTTATTAGATGTTGATCTGCCAAAAATGTCAGGTATTGAAGGCATCAGCTTAATAAAAAAAGTAGCTCCCAACATGAATATCGTAATGCTGACTGTTCATGAAGATGACGAAACTGTATTCGATGCATTGTGCGCTGGCGCTGTTGGATACTTAATCAAAGGGCTACCTCCTGACCAATTATTATTGTATTTAAAAGAAGCACATGCCGGCGGTTCGCCGATGAGTTCTGTGATTGCTCGCAAGGTAGTTCGCCATTTTCATGGAGGTCAAAATAATCCTTTGTCTCCGAGAGAAACGGAAGTTTTGCAATTACTTTGCCTTGGCGAAAATTATAAAACTATTGCCGAAAAACTTTTCGTTAGCTCCAACACCATCAAAGCACACATCAAAAAAATCTACTCCAAACTTCATGTCAACTCGCGAGCTGAAGCAGTTGCCAAAGCCATTCAAAAGCGAATAGTCCGTTAAAAAAAACTACCCATATGGGGAATTGACGGAAGGCAGTTTTCTACATAATTTTGTGATGAATCAATTAAACCATTCATTATGAAAAACACACTCCCAATTTTACTTCTCCTTTTTATCTTCGCTAGTTTCAATAATTTATCGGCGCAAGAGGATATAAAAAATAGTGAAGACCATCCTCTACTGACTCGCTATCCTGGCTCCTATATTGCCTCTTATGAAAAAATTAAATTTCGAGAATACAATTTAGCGCATGGCCCAATCACAGGTTATCGACAAATAAAAGACACCAAAAAAGTTGCTGGACAACTATATCGAATCACCTACATCGTTGACCAACCTGTCGAAAAACTTTCCATTGGAGAAGTTTATCAAGACTACAAACAAGCTATCAAAAAAGCCGGAATCACATTGTTAGGAGACGGCCTGTTTTCTGATAGAAATGTAAAAAAAGAAATTGGTGGAGGAAGTTGGATCGGCATTGCACTTAAAGACAATGGATTTCCACAAGGTTCGAAAGCTACTCTTCTTTTTGCAGGAACATCAAGTTCAGGTGGTACTTTTTCCATTATTGGAAAAGTTAACAGCAAGACAGGAACTACCTATGTTGCCATTTATGGAGAACGACATAGCAAGTCAAAGGTGGTTTATCATGTAGATATTATTGAAGAAAAAAATGCTGAAACAGGGAAAGTTTTTGCCGATGCAAATTATATCAAAAAAGAAATTGATGAGATGGGAATGGTTACGATTTATGGAATCAATTTCGATTTTGATAGTGCTAAAATTAGAGAAGATTCAAAACCGACTTTGGATGAAATTGCAAAATTTCTAAAAGACAATCCTTCCATAAAAATTTATGTCGTTGGTCATACCGATATGAAAGGCAGCCTCAGTTACAATTTGACCTTGTCAAAAAATCGAGCAAAAGCAATCGTTGATGCCTTAGTGAAAACCTACAAAATAGATGCCTCAAGATTAGAGGAAGGAGGAGTCGGTCCATTGTCGCCAAAGTCAACCAATGAATCTGAAGACGGCAGATATTTAAATCGAAGAGTTGAATTAGTAAAGAAAATTTAAAAACCAAAAAATAAAATAATGAAAAAGTTTATTCAAAAAAATGTATTATTTATTGCTTGCCTTTTTTTAATCTTCACCTCATGTAAGAAAGATGATAACGGCGCAGGTATAGATGCTGGTTCTGGAAAAGTAACTGCTTCTGTTGATGGAACAAGTTGGGAATCAAAAGATGAAGTTGATGGAGCTGTCTTCGCATCCACTCAAGGAACAAATATTATTCAAGCCTATGGTTCTGATGGTTCCTATTTTGGTTTGACTCTTTTTGGGGATCTCAATTCTGGATTGACATTGAGTACTGACAATGGTCTTTTCCAACCACAATATAAACCTGACTTTATGGAAAATGAAACTTATAGTGGACTTGGAACTTTAGGTTCTGGAACGACAACCATTACTACTTTTTCTTCCAATAAAATCAAAGGAACATTTGAATTTACTGGAGGCAAAGTAAACCCTGATGGTTCAATTAGTCAAATAGTAATTTCGAGTGGGACTTATGATATTGATTTTTAATTGAACAACTGTCTTATTCTGAAATTACGATACAGGATAAAAAAATCAAAAAAGCCTTTGCACTACCATTAGTGCAAAGGCTTTTCTCTAACAATGATTTGTCTAAAAAAAATTATTTTTAACGATTACGAAATGAACTAGGCGAAACTCCAAACGCATTTTGAAAGGTTCGGGCGAAATAATTTGGACTTCCAAATCCTATTTGAAAAGCTATTTCAGATATTGTCAAATCTGTATCTTCCAATAATTTCTTTCCTTTTTCTAGACGAATGGAACGAATAAATTTTGTGGTAGATTTACCAGTTAACGCTTTTAATTTTCTAAATAATTGAGACCGACTCAGTCCAGCTTTTTTACAAAGTTCAGGTAATCCAAAATGTTCGTCTGATAAATTTTCTTCAACAATTTGAATCAGTTTTTGAAGGAATATTTCTTCAGATGTCGGTTGTTGTTTTTCTACAACTTCCAGCAAATTATTATTCTGAAAATGTTGACTCATTTGCCTCCGCAATTCAATCAATTTTTCAATCCTGACTAATAATTCTTCTTTGTTAAAAGGTTTAGCAAGGTAGGCATCTGCGCCATGAGTAAGCCCTTCAATCTTTGCAGATAAGTCAGATTTAGCTGTTAGTAACATGATTGGAATGTGACTAGTGCGTTCATCTTTTTTCAAAATTGCACAAACTTCAAATCCATCTTTTTCAGGCATCATAACATCACTCACAATTAAATCTGGAATTAACTCAATAGCTTTATCAATACCTAATTGACCATTTAGCGCAGTTTCAATTTGATACTCACCTGAAAGGAATGAAGAAAGGTAAGTGATCACATCTTGGTTGTCTTCAATTAACAAAACCAAGGGATTTTTTAAGTGAGCTGTTTCCAAATCAACAGCTGTTATTTCATTTTTTATCAATACAGTCGCGCCGACTTGGGGAGGCGTTCTCTCTAGTTTCTGACCATCGGT
The DNA here is from genome assembly GCA_905480595.1 of uncultured Saprospiraceae bacterium. Lineage (GTDB taxonomy): Bacteria > Bacteroidota > Bacteroidia > Chitinophagales > Saprospiraceae > CAJQQY01. The sequence goes on from CAJQQY010000234.1 coordinate 16,481, forward strand.
TTCTTTTGCGTCTTGTGTTACTGGCAGTATAATGGAAAACTTGGTTCCTTGATTGATTTCACTTTCTACTTTAATTTCGCCCCCCATTAATTTGATCAATTCTTTGGTTAAAGCAAGACCGATACCGGTGCCTTCTCCCCGTCGAGTTGTAGTGGAATCTGCTTGATAAAATCGATCAAAAATGAATGGCAAATGAACTTTAGTAATCCCAATTCCATTATCTCTGATTTGTAAAAGAATACTCTTCTCTTCATTTGGAATGGCTCGGATATCCAAATAAATATCACCTCCCGTGGGCGTAAATTTGATACCATTTGAAAGTAAATTAGAAATTACATTTTGAATTTTTTCTGGATCATAATCCATCGAAAACTCTTTAAAGTCGCTTGAAAAATGCAACCGAATATCTTTGCTATCTGCATAGGAATGAAATGATTCTATGAGGTAATGAAGAAAACTCACAATGTCTCCATTGATTAATTTTAGCTGCATATTCCCAGATTCTAATTTCGATAAATCTAGCATTTGATTAACTAAATTAAGTAACTGTTTTCCATTCCGTTGAATCAATACTAAGCCTTCATTGAACCAATTTTTAGGGTCATTTTTCACTTGCTCCGCCATACCAAGAATGATCGTCAGCGGTGTACGGAATTCATGAGTGATATTAGTATAAAGTTCTGATTTGGCTAGATCGAGTTCTTTGAGACGATTGGCTTCTGCTTCAGCAAGGCGGCGGTAGAGTTGAAAATAATAAAAGGCAAGGAGTAATCCTATAAAACTTGAAATCCAAATAAACCAAGCTAAGTTTCTTCGGTACCACGGAGGAAGAATCGTTAATTCAATTTTTAAACTTTTTTCTTCTGTAGTTTCTAGTCCATCAGAATTTATAGCCTTGACTCTAAAAACGTAATCACCAGGCTGTAGATTGGAATAGAGAATATTGCGTTTATCCCCATTGGTTTTTATCCATTCTTTATTAAATCCTTCTAATTTATATTCATACTTTATTAACTTGGTTTGTACAAAATGAAGTGAAGCAAATTCAAAGTTGATGGAATTTTCAGAATAGGGAAGCGTAATATTATCTACTAATTCATAAGCCTGTCCAAGCTTCTTTCTTTTGTCAAAAACCTGAAAATCTGTGAGATAAATTTTGGGAACAACTGTATCTCTTTTTAATTTTTTTGGATCAAAAACATGTAATCCTTTCGATCCACCAAACATTAATCTTCCATCTTTTAAAAGAGTAGATGAAGCATATGTAAATCCGCCAATATTGGGATTGGCATTAAAACATTCAAATTCTTTCCAATCATATTTACAAATTTTTAAGCCAGTACTATACCATACATTGCCCTCTAAGTCAGGTGTTAAACTTAACGCACTATTTGTAGGAAGACCATTTTTTTTGTTAATAAATTTATAGGTCTTTTTTTTTGCATCAACTATGAATACTGCTCCATTGGTATTAATCCAAAGTGTATTAGGTTTGACCTTTTTATTATGACGCATAGATAAAAATTCCTTTCCATATTGAGGTTCAGAAATTGCATAAAACTTCTCTTTCCAAGGATTGAAATAACATAGAATCTTACTACCTTCTTTTCTATTCACAGCATGCCAAATATTACCTTTTTCATCTTGTGACATTCCTCCTATTCCATTTCGAAGCAAACCGG
>CAJQQY010000235.1 GCA_905480595.1 uncultured Saprospiraceae bacterium
AGTCTTCCGTATTATTGTTATTTCCTAATCTTCGTAACAATGCTTTTACACGAGATATCAAAAGTCTAGGGCGAATAGGTTTCTGAATATAATCATCAGCACCCGCTTCTAATCCTGCAATTTGAGAATATTCTTCTCCTCTGGCTGTTAGAAAGGTGATTAAGGTATTTTTTAATTCAGGAATTGCTCTAAGTCGATGACAAGTTTCCACTCCATCAACTTCAGGCATCATTACATCTAAAATAATTAAATGTGGATTTTCCCTTTCAGCAATTTTAATGCCTTCTAATCCATTCTCTGCTGTGAAAACCTGATAGTCTTCTTGTAACAAATTGTATTTTAAGAATTCTAAAATATCCGGCTCATCATCTACTAACAATATTTTTATAGGAGTCATCTCATGAGTTGTTTTCGAGTTCTTTGCAAATTCTATTTTTTCCATTTGATAAAATTACTAGAATTCCATTTTTGAATGAAACCAATTCAGAGATTTAAATATAAGTTAACTCCAAATTAACTTACAAGTCAAATTTGTTTACACAAAATTTACAAATGAAATTTTTCAAATTTTTGTTTTATTTTTTTGTAAAAAAAACATTTAAATGTAAACCTATAGTTAAGGAAAATAATCTCTTTACACGTCATATTTTACTTTAAGTTATTCTCCCATTCATTACCTATTAATCTTACCCATTTACTTTTGCAGCATAATTTATTACGAAGAACTTTTTAAAAATTAATCTTTCAAACATTTAAAATTATGTGTAAGAAATTCTACGCTTTATTTACATTTTTATTCCTAGTATTAGGAAATCTAACTGCTCAAATTACTATTGGTGATGGTGATTTAGTTGCAGGCGAAACCTACAATTGGACGAATGATAACGAGTACATTCTAGATGGATATGTTTATTTAGAAGCAGGCGGGGTATTAAATATTCAGGCTGGTACTGTAATCAAAGGAATGGAAGTTCCTTCAACTGCTGATGCAGCTTCTGCATTAATTATAACAAAAGATGCTCAAATTTTTGCAGAAGGAACAGCAAGTCAGCCAATTATTTTTACATCAACTGCTGATGATGGAAATTTGATTGAAGCAGATAATGGATTTTGGGGAGGTTTAATTGTTCTTGGAAATGGAACAGTTGCTCGACCAGGTGGATCTGATTTTATTGAAGGTATTCCAAATGAATCAAGAACAGAATTTGGAGGTGGAGCAACTCCTAATGACACAGAAAGCTCTGGTATCATAAAATATATTTCTATTCGACATGGAGGAGCAGAATTAGCTCCAGGTTCTGAAATCAATGGCTTGACATTAGGAGCAGTTGGTTCTGGAACTGAGATTGACTATGTTGAAATTTTTGCCAACTCTGATGATGGTGTTGAATTTTTTGGAGGAACAGTTGGTGTGAAACATTTAGTTTCTGCTTTTTGTGGAGATGATGGAACAGATTATGATTTTGGTTGGAGAGGAAAAGGTCAATACTGGTTGATGATCCAAAGAGAAGATGAAGGTGGAAATGGAGGAGAGCATGATGGAGCAAAACCAGATGGAGAAGCACCATTTTCAAAACCAACTATTTACAATGCAACTTATATCGGTTCAGGTGCCAATAGTGGACAAGTTGATAATGAATTTGCTTTATTGTTTAGAGATAATGCAGGTGGGACTTATGCGAACTCTATTTTTACTGACTTTGCTGACAAGGCATTAAGTATTGAAGATTTAGCTCCTGGAGAAGGAGATTCTTATCAAAATTTAACCAATGGTGATTTAGTTTTGAAAAATAATCTTTGGTTTGGTTTCGGTGCAGGTTCAACTTTAGCTGATATTGTTGATACTTATTCTGGAGGAGATGACCCAGATGCTTCTGAAGTTATTGCAAGTTTAGGAAATAATGTCAATCAATTAGCTGATCCTTCTATCGCTGGGATTTCTCGAACTGCTGATGGTCAATTAGACCCAAGGCTGAATGCTGGAAGTCCTGGATTAACTGCAGGTGCAACTCCAACTGATGATTTCTTTGACAATGTATTTTATCATGGTGCTTTTGACAACTCTACCAACTGGGCATTAGGTTGGACCGCTTTGGATGAAAAAGGATATTTCGGAGACTTGGTAACTCCAATTCAAGGTCAAACTATCTGTGTAAAAGATGGAGACTTAGTTGGAGGTCAAACTTACTTTTGGACAAAAGAAAATACTTACTGCCTAGACGGATATGTATATTTAGAAGCAGGAGGTGTATTAAATATCGAAGCAGGAACCACTATTTATGGAATGGAATCTCCAACTACAAATGATGCAGCATCTGCTTTAATTATTGCAAAAGATGCTCAAATATTTGCAGAAGGTACAGCAGCTAATCCAATTATTTTTACTGCCGAAGCTGTAGAGGATGGAACAATTACTCCAGATGAAACAGTCAACGGACTTTGGGGTGGATTGGTAGTTTTAGGAAATGGAACAGTTGCTCGACCTGGTGGATCTGATTTCATTGAAGGTATTCCTAATGAATCTCGAACAGAATTTGGAGGCGGAGCAACTCCTAATGATACAGAAAGTTCAGGTGTTTTAAAATATATTTCTATTCGACATGGTGGAGCAGAGTTAGCTCCTGGATCTGAAATTAATGGATTGACACTAGGTGCTGTTGGTTCAGGAACTGAGATCGACTATGTTGAAATTTATGCCAATTCGGATGATGGAATCGAATGGTTTGGAGGAACAGTAGGTGTAAAACATTTGGTTTCTGCTTTTTGTGGAGATGATGGAATGGATTACGATTTTGGTTGGAGAGGAAAAGGACAATTCTGGTTTATGATTCAAGGAGAAGACGAAGGTGGAAATGGTGGAGAACATGATGGAGCAAAACCAGATGGAGAAGCACCATTTTCAAAACCAACTATCTACAATGCAACTTATATTGGTTCAGGTGCAAATAGTGGAAATGTTGACAATGAATTTGCTCTTTTATTTAGAGACAATGCGGGTGGAACTTATGGAAATTCAATTTTTACAGACTTTTACGACAAAGCAATTAGTGTTGAAGATTTAGCTCCAGGAGAAGGTGATTCTCATAATAACTTGGTGAATGGTGACTTGAATTTATTAAATAATATTTGGTATGAATTCGGTGCAGGTTCATCTTTAGAGGATATTGTTGACACTTATTCAGGAGGAGATGATCCGGATGCTTCAGATGTAATTGCTCATTTAACTAACAATAACAATACTCTTGAAAATCCTGAAGTTTGCCAGATTAGCCGAACAGGTGACGGTGGATTGAACCCAATCTTATCAGCTACAAGTCCTGCAGCTAATAATGCTGGATCACCTGCTGATCCTTTCTTTACAAATGTATCATATAGTGGAGCATTTAGCCAAGGATTTAACTGGGCTGCTGGATGGACAGCACTTTCAGCTTATGGACACTTTGGAAATGAATGTGATTTTGATGTAGCAACAGAAGATTTATTTGTAGCAAACAAAGGATTTATCTTAAATCAAAATACTCCGAATCCAGCTATGGATTTGACTTCTTTCGAATTTGTTATCCCAACAAAATCTGACTTGACAATTGAAGTTTACAACCTAAACGGACAATTGATGACTATCTTATTGAATGAGGAAGTTCAAGAAGGAACTCACAATGTAGAATTGAATGTAACTAATTTTGCCAACGGAACTTACTTCGTAACATTAAGATCTGACTCAGTTGTTTTAACTCGAAAAATGACTGTTTTAAAATAAAATATTTGGGTGGGACTTGTTCCCACCCATTTTTATTTCCCCCTTTTTTGTAATGTAAAAAAAATGTAAACTCAACCTCTATTTTTTAACGAACAATTTACAGAAGGTTAATGCGGATTTTCCTGCTTTTACAAAATTTAACCTCAAATTTGTATTGTAATTAATAAGAATACAAAACATTATTTCTTACAGCTAACATTTATTTATTCAAATTTCAAGTTAACAATTTAAATCATAGTGCAATTATGAAAAATTACAATTTCAAATTAGGAACATTATCTTTCCTTTTTGTTTTGCTTTCTTTCACTTCCATTTTTTCTCAAGGAACAATTTCAGGAACTGTATTAGACAAAGAATCTGGCGAGACAATGATCAGCGCAACAGTCTTAGTTGAAGGTACAGATGTAGGTGAAGTGACTGATTTTGATGGGAAATATCAAATTAAAATAGATGCTGGAACTTACAATGTAGTTTTTTCTTATGTAGGATATCCAGAAATGAAGATTGAAGGAGTTGTAGTAAAAGATGGAGAGGTAACAGTTATAGATGCATTACTTACCATGGATAAAGGCGGAGTCCAAATTGAAGAAATCGTTGTACAAGCTGAAGCTATTAAAACTACTGAAAACGCTGTCCTAGTAACTATGCTCAATGCCAATCGATTTACAGATGGAATTTCCCAAGGTGAAATGGCGAAACAAAACATTTCTAGTGCGGATCAAGCTGTAGCCAAAGTGGTTGGAGTTTCTGTGGCAGATGGAAGTGTAGTTGTGCGTGGATTAGGAGATAGATATTCAACTGCTCAATTAAATGGGGCATCTATTCCAAGTGCCAATCCTTATAAAAATAGTGTGAACTTAGATTTAATTCCTACTGGACTTTTATCTAATATCATCACTTCCAAAACATTTACTCCAGACCAACCTGGAACCTTTACTGGAGGAAATGTAAATATTGAAACGAAGAGTTTTCCAGAGACTAAAAGTTTTAAAATTTCACTTTCTACAGGATATAATACACAATCCTCTTTTCAAAATAATTTTCTAACACACGACGGAGGAGGTTTAGATTGGTTAGGATATGATGATGGATACCGATCTAGATCTTCTTTATATGATGATGAAAATTATGCAGATGCGCTTTTAAGAAGTGCTGGAACGAAGGCAAGAAATGATGATGCTATGGCCGCTCAAGTAGAAGAAATATATGATGCTACTTTGACGAATATGGTTCCTACTACTACGACTACACCAATGAATCATGGAATCGGATTTTCATTTGGAAATCAATATGAAGTTGGTGGAAGAGATTTAGGGGTAATTCTTTCTGCTAATTATTCAAGAAGTTTTAGACATTATGATGCTGGTTTGAGAAATTATGCTTTGGAATCTACTACTTCTCAGAACCTAAACCAAAACTTTAATTTGGGAGGAACTACCAGTATTGAAAGTCCAACAGTAGGTGGAATGGTAGGGTTGTCTTATAAGATTAACCCATCAAATAGAATTTCTTTCAATACTCTGTATAACCACTCAGCTGATAAAAGTACAAGATCATTTTCTGGAGAACACAATACTTATCAAGTTACTTTGCCAGAGGTTTTTGAATTTAGAGAATTGTATTGGTTAGAAAGATCATTGATTAATAATATGTTGTTAGGTGAGCATTCATTCGGTTCTGAAGGTGCAAAATTGGAATGGATAGCAAGTGCTTCTATTGCAACTCAAAGTGAGCCAGAGTTAAGATACTTTGGTAATGAATTCGATCCAAGAGATTTAGATGATCCTAATGATGACAGATATGCTATTCGAGCTCCATCTGAATATGATTATCCTAATCACTTTTTTAGAGAATTACGTGATGAACAATATGAGTTAAAGGTTGATTACACACTTCCTATTTTGCAAAACTTAAGCAAAGGAAATAAAGTAAAAGTCGGTGCTCTTTACTCTAAAAAAGATAGAACTTTTGACGAAAAACGATATTCCGTTCAAGAAAAAAGTGCGGAAAACTATGATGGTGACGCAGCTGTTTTCTTCGGGGATGATAATAGTGGTGTAATTGAAAAAGACGCTAATGATAGAAATGTTATTGGAAATTATATAGTTGATGATACTCGTGCTTCTAACTCTTATATTGGTTCAGAAGAAGTAATGGCTGCCTATGCTATGGGAACCATCAAGCCAGTAGAAAAATTTGACATCGTATTTGGAGCAAGACTTGAAAATGCATCTTTACCTGTTGAAAGTGCTGATTCACTTTACACAGCTGAAAAATTAAGTATACTGCCTTCTGTTAATTTAAGATATGCCTTGCGAGAGAAAATGAATTTGAGAGCAGCTTTTACTCAAACTGTTGCTAGACCTAACTTGAGAGAGTTAGCTCCTTTTTCTAACTTTGATTTCCGAACAGGTGCTTTCATCGTTGGAAATCCACAATTGGAAATTACTTCTATAACCAATGCAGATTTAAGATGGGAGTGGATGCCAAAAACTGGTGAGATTGTAGCAGTAAGTACTTATTTTAAGTCATTTAAGAACCCAATCGTTTTGGTTAATTTAGGAAAATCTAACCCTGAATTTCAATACCAAAATGTAGATGAGGCAAGTGTGTATGGTGTAGAATTGGAATACAGAAAGAACTTAGGATTTATTTCTCCAGCATTGAGTAATTTCAAATGGGGAGCCAACTTATCATACATCTATTCTGAAGTTGATATTGATCCTGAAGAGTTAGCTGATATCCGATCAATTAATCCTGAGGCAAGTGATAAAAGAACTTTCTTCAATCAGTCACCTTATATCATCAATACTAATCTTGCTTATTCTAATTCAGAGAAAGCCATTGATGCAACACTTTCATTCAATATGTTTGGAGAACGATTAGTGATTGTTGGACAAGAAGGAACTCCTGATATTTTTGAGCAAGCAAGACCACAATTAGATTTTACTATTTCTAAAAGATTCAAAGAAAATCTTTCCGTAAGATTATCTGCGAAAAACTTATTAGACCCTGAGTATAAACTCCAATCTTCCTTTAAAGGGAATGATTACATCTATTCAAATTATAACTTAGGAAGAACCATATCTATGAGTCTTTCCTATACAATAAGATAAATAATCTTGCACTAGATTATTTTGTTAGCTTTCGAAGCCTCGGTGAATTTATTTCTCCGAGGCTTTTTTTAATTTCATTTTGATTTTAAATGGATTAGACTATTTTTGTCAAATAAAACTAAAAAGAAAAAAATCAACCATGTTTACAAAAGATACTTACGTTCAACGAAGAAATATTCTAAAAGAAAAAGTAGGGTCAGGATTAATCCTACTGATGGGAAATGACTATTCCCCAATGAATTACGAAGATAATATTTATCACTTTCGGCAAGACAGTTCTTTCCTCTACTATTTAGGAATAGATGTAGCTCATGTGGCAGCAATAATTGATGTCGATGAAAATAAAACGATCCTTTTTGGAAATGATTTATCAGTCGAATATATCGTTTGGATGGGCGTTCAACCAACCATGCGTGAGCTAGCAGATAAATCAGGAATAGAGGAATGTCAAAATTATAACAATATATCTACATATTTAAAATCCGCTAAGTCAAAAGGACAAGAGATACATTTTTTGCCTCCTTACAGAGCAGAGAATATGTTAAAAATGGAAGACTGGCTAGATACTAGAGTAAAGGATTTAAAAAGCAATATTTCTCAAAAATTGATTAAGGCAATAATTGCTCAGCGTTCTATAAAATCTGCCCAGGAATTAGTACAAATGGAAAATGCAGTTGCCATCACTAAAGAAATGCATGTCGCTGCAATGCGTGCTGCCAAAGCAGGAAGGAAAGAACATGATCTTGCAGGAATTGCTCAAGGAATTGCCAAAGGTTGTGGAGGCGAATTAGCCTATCCAATTATTATGACGGTCAATGGCCAAACTTTGCACAACCATTATCATGGAAATACATTGCAAGATGGGCAACTTGTCCTTGGTGATTTTGGAGCTGAAAATGGAATGCATTACGCAGGCGATATCACACGAACTTTTCCAGTTGCCAAAACATTTACCCAAAAACAAAAAGAAATTTATCAATTGGTTTTGGATGCAGAGGAAAATGCAATTCAAGCTCTGAAGCCAGGTATAGCTTACAAAACAATACATTTACAAGCGGCAAAAGACATAGCTGAAGGATTAAAATCATTAGGGTTAATGAAAGGTGATATTGATGAAGCAGTTACTGAAGGAGCTCATGCTTTGTTCTTCCCACATGGATTAGGGCATATGATTGGATTAGATGTTCATGATATGGAAGACCTAGGAGAGAATTTGGTTGGGTATGGAGATGGTGTTGAAAGAAGTACTCAGTTTGGATTAAAATCTTTAAGATTAGGAAAAGAATTGGAAGAAGGAAATGTATTAACTGTTGAACCAGGTATTTATTTTATTCCAGAGTTAATCGATCAATGGCAAGCAGAAAATAAATTTACTGATTTTTTAAATTATGATAAAATCAATACTTATCGAGATTTTGGTGGAATAAGGATTGAAGACAATTGCTTAGTCACTAAGGATGGCCATCAAGTTTTAGGACCTAGGATCCCTAAAACTATTGAAGAAGTAGAAGCTGAAAGAAATATGTAAATTAATTTTTAAGATACAAATAAGACATTAACGGAGTTGACTATTAAAGTTAACTCCGTTTCAGATTAAGGATTCGTTGCTTTTAATTTTTATCTATTCTGTTGATTCTAGTTTGTTTTTATTCTATCATTTTGACTATTAAGAATTTCAAGTAAAATTGATATTGAAAACCTTTCATGTAACATATATTTATTTTGCATTAAATAAAAAAATATGTTTCTTTGTTTGCTGCACTAAAGTGTAATGGAGTTATAGGATTATTTAATGCAAAAAATAAAAACTTTAGGTTCATATTACCGTAAAATATAAATTAATGTTTTTTGGCATAGTTATTGAACTGATTATCAAACTGAAACTTATTAAATAATTTCACCATTTAAGTTCCTGAAACTTAAATATGTTATTCTAAATCCTACGAACTATCCATAAGAAAATTATCTTTTGGAAAAATCACCTAACTAACTTCCTGCATTTTATTAACCGAAAACTCACTTGATATCCAAGTGGAGTTAAACGACTTACAAAAAACAAACATATATGATTCCTCAATTTCCTTTTCATAGGCAATTAGGTGAGTTCGATTGTGGAGTTTCCTGCCTCAAAATGATTATTGATTATTTTGGGAAGAGTATCTCCTTTGAATCTCTTCAACACATTTTACCGATACGTGAGGAAGGCGTATCACTCAATGACATTAGTGATGTTGCTTCAAGCATTGGTCTAAAAACCATGGGTGTTAAAGTTAATTATGATCGACTTGTCGAAGATATTCCTACACCTTGTATTGCTTTTTGGAAGCAACAACATTTTGTAGTGATTTATCACGTAAGTGAAGATTATGTATGGATCGCTGATCCAGCTTCTAGAGGCATCTATATCCAATCAAGAGAAACGTTTCTGGAAGGGTGGATTTGTGACAAAAATTCACAGTCAGGAGTGCTATTGTTATTTGAAACAACACCTGCATTTTCAGAATCTAAAATATCCAAGAATTTAGAGATGAGTATTTAAACAAACTATGAGAAGACTTCATTCAAATCAACTCTAATTAAACTGATTCAAATTATCTCAAAAATTCTAAGGGATTAGATGGCAGTTAGTGCAAAACTATACTGCCATTTTTTTATTTTTGGATTTCGATTCAAATAATAAAAATTCAAATTTGAAATTATTTTCACACATTTTGGCTAGGGTAGGAGGCACCACTTTTTCGAAAGTAGAAGCCTTGTCTTTCGAAAAGATGTCATTGGTGAAAATCTTATTACAAAAAGAACAAGATCTTGATTTTCAATTTGAAAAAGTGCTTCAAACATTTGAATCAACTATTAATAATACTCAAAACTATAGACTTCGAGCGATTTTAAATAATTCGAAAAAAGATTTTCGAAATCATCGGTTTTCATTTTTAAAAAAAATAAAAAAAGCTAAACAGGAAAACTTATTTAGAGATTTACTTTTCAATATTTCAATTTATTCTGATTTGAAAATGGAAATTGAAAATTTGAAAAAGGAGTTTGCTTTGATATTTAATAAAGAAGAATTATTCCAATATTCTTTCCTTAAGGATTTTTTCCAAGATCAAAATATTCTTAAAGGATTACTTCAGTCAAGTCATTCTTTGTACCATCAAAGCAAAAAACTGGAATCGAAATCACCTGAATTTTTTAGGAAAAAAGAAAGACAAACCCTTCGAGCCTTAGCTCAATATTTTTATCGCATTGGAACTAAAACTTCACCTTTTAGTCATTTTACTACACTTGATCTATTGAGTGAAAAGGATGGTTTTTTTAAAAGTGAAAACTTAGAACCTGAAAATAGTTTTTTCCAATTTAATAATTTCATTTTGGTTGAAATGAAAGAACTTTTATTGAAAGAGCCTACTTTTTTTCGACAATTACAATTAAAGATAAATCCAACTATTTCGGTTAATAATGATGCATTTCATTTCATTATAAATTCCAAAAATGTTGAAACAATCCAACAAATTGAATCCTCTATTATCCTAGAAGAACTTAGTCAAAATATTCTTTCAAAGGAGGGAGTAACGCTTAAAATAGCTGTAGCCCAATTATTAGAATTAGTGGAAGCGGATGAAGAGAGTATCGAGAATTATTTACTAGAATTAATTGAATTGGGATTCATAGAATGGCATTGGAATTTTTCGGGTTTGTCATTTGATTGGGAGGATAAACTTTTAGCGTTTATATCTTCTATGGATAATTTTACGAAGAAAAATGATTGGAGTATTTGCCTAGAAAGAATGGTGCAGTTTAAAACTCAGCTTGATTTTATAGATCATGAAGTTCGTTATGATTTTCAAAAACATTTAATAAATGATCTTAATGAGCTAGGTTTAAAAAATATGATTCCTGAGTTAATGTTTTTTGAAGATGTCCAAAAAAGCACGGCAGTTCAGCTTCCTAAAAAAGAGATAACACCAATTATCCAATCACTTGATTCATTGCTTAGGATGATTGAACCATTGATGGAGAATGAATTTAAAAATAGAATTTTGAATTGCTGGAATCTAAATTTTAAAAATAAAAAGGCAGTTCCAATCATTTATTTTTATAAGAAATTCTATCAAACACCTTTTGATAACAGTACATTTACAAATAACCAAAATGGAGTTCTTTTAGAGAAAATCAAATTAAAGATTAAAGAAAAAGGAGAGATTGATAAAAAGGGAAATCTTCATTTTCGCACCGAAGATTTAAAAAATATTTTCTCAGAAGAAAATAAAAGTAGTTCAAGCCAATATAGTGGTCTTTTTCAGTTTTATAAAAATGAAGGAAAAATCAATGCAGTCATCAATGGTTTAACACCAGGATATGGAAAATTATTTGGACGATTTTTACCTTTGTTTGATGAGGGAATAACAATACTTCTACAAAAATGGAATTTTGAATTATTGAATGATGAATTGTGGCTAGAAAATGTTGATGCTTCTATCTTTAATGCCAACTTGCATCCTTCTCTTTTGGATTTTGAAATAAGAAATTCTAATAGTCAAAATAATTTACCGATCGAAAATCAAATTCCAATTAATGAATTGGAGGTAACTTGGGATGATGATATAAAAGCTCCTGTTCTGGTTTTTTCTAAATTTAATGAGAAAGTTTCAATCCTAGATTTTGGTTTCGAACATCCAGGAAATCGATCTCCGATGTTTCAACTATTAAATGGTTTTGGAATCCCTCATGCGACCTACCGTTATTTTACAAAACTTGTAAATGAAGTGTTTTTTGATAAAAAACCTAATGAAATCAATAGTTTTAGAAGAATTGTGATTGATGACCATTTAGTTTTACAGCGACAATATAGTGAAGTTCTAAATTCATTTTTTCCAAAAAAAGAAAAAGGTGAATCAAGCAGTACCTACTTTTTAAAGATTCAAAAATGGAAAATGGAAAATAAAATTCCACAATTTATTTTTATTCAATCAATGCAAGATGCTGATAACTCAACTTCAAATTTGAGTAGAGATTTCTTCAAACCACAATTTATTGATTTAAATTCTCCAATTGCAATTGTATTGTTACAAAAAGTTTTAGAAAGGCATTCTGGGGAAATTAGAATGGTTGAAATGTTACCGAATGGCGATAAAATGATAGGGGAGTCTGTTGCTGAATTTGCTATTCAATGGAAATCAGTTGATTAGTTAAACTGGTATCCTGATTACCTTTTTAACTAATCAACTAATTTTCTGATTAACTATTTATCCCTTCCAAATCAAGAAGGAAAGCATATTCCAACGCAGTTTCTTTGTGCTTTTCAAATCGTCCTGCCAAACCTCCATGGCCAGCAACCATATCGCAATGCATAACTAAAGTGTTGTTGTCAGTTTTTACTTCACGTAATAATGCAAGCCATTTTGCAGGTTCCCAATATTGAACTTGAGAGTCATGATAGCCAGTTGTAATTAGCATAGAAGGATAATCTTTTGCTTCTACATTATCATAAGGTGAATAAGATTTAATGTATTTATAAAAATTTTCATCTTTTGGATTTCCCCATTCATCAAACTCTCCAGTCGTCAATGGAATTGTTTCATCTAACATCGTATTGATGACATCTACAAATGGGACAGCAGCTACAACTCCTTTCCAGAGATTTGGTCGCATATTAATTATTGCTCCCATCAACAAGCCTCCTGCACTTCCTCCCATCGCATATAAATGATCAGTTGAGGTGTAATTTTCTTGAATTAAAAAATCACCACAATCAATGAAATCAGAAAAGGTATTTTTCTTATTCATTAATTTTCCATTCTCATACCAATGTCTTCCCATTTCTTCGCCACCTCTAATATGTGCGATAGCGAAAGCAAATCCTCGATCCAATAAACTTAATCTAATGGAACTAAAATAGGGATCCATACTGTGTCCATAACTGCCGTAAGCATAAAGTAA
>CAJQQY010000236.1 GCA_905480595.1 uncultured Saprospiraceae bacterium
TTTCTTCCTGAAATTAAACCGCTCATAATCGATCGTTAAATTTATTGGATCAACTTTTTCTTGTAAAAAAATAAGTTGTGGTTTATCTTTCTCAGGACGAAAATCAATAATTCCATTTGCTGCCATTTTTAATAATGTCTGTTCCAAATCATGATAATCCATTTGCAAATTTTTCGCCATGCAAGACAAATGAATACCAACAAAATCTGTAAAAGCACCATGATAACTCCGCAAGATTAATTTTAATATCCGATCAGCTTTTCTATTTCTCAATTGATAATCATACAATTCGTCCTTCCTCACTCGAATTCGAATACTAGCTGGATTAAAAACTGCATCGGTTAATGAGATCCATCCTTCTTGCTCTAAAATTCGAATACAATTATACGTGGTTACAGTTTCCAGTTTAAATTTTTTCACCAACTCAATAAGATCAAAATCAAAACTATCCGCAGCACTTCCTCCTATTGCTAATTGGTAATAATTCCCCAATGCACGATAGGTTCTTCTGATCTCCTCCATTGAAGGATACGCCTGTTCATATTGATAAATTAAATTAGTTTTATCTGACTGATGATAAAGCAAAACTGCATAAGATTTTTGTCCATCTCGACCTGCTCGTCCAGCCTCCTGAAAATAGGCCTCTAATGTATCAGGCATATCCAAATGAACTACCAATCGAACATCAGGTTTATCAATTCCCATTCCAAAAGCATTGGTACAAACCATGATTCGGATTTTATTATTAATCCAATCTTCTTGCTTCTGACCTCTGATTTCAGTACTCAACCCTGCATGATAAAAATCTGCTGCCACTCCTCTATTTTTCAACTGCATTGCAATCTCCTTGGTCTTTCTTCGACTACGAACATAAATGATTCCTGACCCAGGAACATTTTTTACAATCTCGTTGAGTTTAGTCAGTTTACCTTCTTCATCTAAAATGACATAAGCCAAATTTTCACGAATAAAACTTTTTTGGAAAACATTCTCTCCTTTAAATTCTAATCGCTCCTGGATATCTTTTACTACATCCGAAGTTGCAGTTGCAGTCAATGCTAAAACAGGAGTTTTAGGAAGCAACTCTCTGATATTTGCAATTTCCAAATAAGGTGGACGAAAATCATACCCCCATTGTGAAATACAATGAGCTTCATCAACCGCCAACAAATTCACATTCATTTGCTCAATTCGAGCACGAGCTAAATCTGAAGCTAAACGTTCAGGAGAAAGGTAGAGAAATTTTATTTTTCCATAAATACAATTATCAAAAGCGCGATCTATATCTTTATAATGCATGCCCGAATAAATTGCCACAGCCGATATTCCTAATTTCTTTAAATTATATACTTGATCTTTCATCAATGCAATCAATGGCGAAATCACAATGCAAATTCCTTCTTGCATTAAGGCTGGAACTTGGAAGCAAATAGATTTACCTCCTCCGGTTGGCAACAAGGCAAGTGAATCTTTTCCATCCAAAATAGATTGGATAATTTCCTTTTGCATTGGTCGAAATTCATCGAATCCCCAATATTCTTTTAATATTTCGTTGGCTGATTTTTGCAAATGATTAGATTGCGTTGGACTTTGAAAAAGTATGTTTAATAAAAAACAAAGAAACGGCTTATTTGGGAAAAAGGGAAACTACAATTAAGTCTAAACCATAAAAAAGCACCTATTTTTCAATAGGTGCTCCAAAAACATTATCTGTAGTAATGTTAATCATCAAAAGTATCTTGGTTTGTATTTCATGTATTTATATTAGAATGTTGGACATCCCATTGGTTTTCTCCTACGTCTTCCGTATTGATTTCCAGATTCCGTTAAGTTGTAAGAAATTGTTATTCCTCCGATGGCATACCAATCTTTATATTCGGAGTTTCCTCTAATTGCTCCTGTTTCTTTTGGTGTTCCAGATCGATTAGCTAATTGAGCAGAAACTGAGCCATATCTTTCATTCATTATATCATCAGCTACATAAGTTGTACTGACATCATCTAAATAATCTGTTGTTGTTTTTCTTAATCCAGCCTCAAATCCAATATTAAATCTATCGGTCAATGCTACTTTTAATCCAAATCCAAACGGGAATGCAATAGCTACTTTTTTGTATGGTTTTCTACCTGGAAATTCTGGTAATCCTTGACCTTCAGTATTTAAAGGTTGCAATTCAACCCATTCTCCATTGTATAAAGTTTTAGGATTAAAATTGATAACTCCTACCCCTGCAAAAATATATGGGCTGATCCTTTTAGTCATGAATTTTGGTTCATAACCTAAAATATTATATTCAATTGTAAAAGCTGATTCAACGAACACAGATTTAAATTGTAAATTTCTTGATTTCCGTCCTGCATCTTGAGAATCGTAATCTCGTGCTGAAAGTCTCCCTGCGGAAATACCTAATTTAGCAGTAAAATAATCGTTGAAGTTATATCTTAAAAATCCACCAATCGAGTATCTAAATTCTCCATGACTGGTTCTTTTTGTAGTTGGATTAAGATCACCTGAGTAGGTAGAAAAGCCTCCAATGCCACCTATTTCAAGGTATTGAGAATTGGAAATTGCTGGCAATAATAGGCATAGTGCGATAATGTTAATTAATTTTTTCATGGTCGTGGTTAGTTATAAATCTGTTGAAAAAATACAAGCGACGGGCTTCGGCGCTTTTTAATTATTAAAAAAAATGGTTCTTGAAATCAGATATAGCAGTTAATATTTGATGATTAGTCCATTACTTTTGAGCCATCTGATTCCGAAAAGTGAAGTTGTTCTGAAATGTTTGTGGAGAGTAAAGAGGGGAAATTAAAATGCCAGAATCCATTCATATTGGATTCTGGCATAGGATATTCAAAAACAGTTCCTAAAATTTATTTTTTCAAAAAAAATTAAGAATGTGGAAAACTTTTTTTTACAAATTCATTAAAATGTCGGACAACCGGACTTACTTTTTCTATTTCTTTTTCGGCTTCCAACTAAACCATTATCTAAGAAATTTCGAGATAAGGTAATCCCGATAAATGTATACCAATCAGATACTTGCTCATTTCCTCTACCGCTCCCCACTTCAATTGGATTACCCGATCGATTAGCCAAAGCAGCTGATAATGGGTTCTTTTCTAATAATAAAGATTCTTCTACATAAGTATCACTTACATCATCTAAATAATCTGTAAATGTTCTTCTAACTCCAACCTCAGCACCGATATTCCAAGTATCGCTTATGGCAAATTTGACTCCTACGCCCATAGGAATAGAAAAACCGTTTAAGTTATAGGGATCTCGGTCAGGATATGCTGCTAGGCCTTGCCCCTCAGTCCCTAGAGGTTGGAGTTCCACCCAATCACCATCATATTTTGCTTTAGGATTGTAGTGAAAAAGTGCTACTCCAGCAAAAATATAAGGAGACCAAGGCTTTTCTAGATTGTATGGTTCATAACCCAAAATATTAAATTCAAACATTAGATTTCCTTCAAAAATATTAGATCGAAAACTAAGATTCCGAACCCTAGAGCTTTCAATTGTTGATTTTGAATCTTCGGCAGAAATAACTCCATAATTAAATCCCAGTCTAGCTGCGAAATATTGGTTAAAATTCTTTTTTCCAAATATTCCTAACATTGGATTTAGTTGGCCTGGATTTAGTCGCTTATTACTTGGAGACAAATCTCCTTGGTAAGTTGAAACTCCTAACATTATTCCCAACTCAGAATGTTGACTAAATGATAAAAATGGGAGAATGAATAAATTTAGAATTAAAATAATGTTCTTTTTTGTCATGATGTGATTGTGGTTTTTGCAATTCTTTTTTTTGAACAATTATATAAGTATTGTTTTAATAATCAATAATTAAAAAAAGGTAATCTTTTTAAAACTTCAAGCAATCTTATTTATTTGGGCTTGTCTTTATTTTAACTAATGAATAGAATCAAATATCATTTCTTATGATTAATCGTTTTTTTTCAAAAAAGCCATAAGTAAAAAGACAATTTGAGTTTAAAAATTAAAATCTGATAACATTAACCCTATATTGTGCGTTTTTTAACGGATTTAAAAACAAGTTGTTTAAAAAATTATTTAAAATACAAAATTAACTAATTACAATCTTAAAAAATAACTAATATGAATTTGACGAGAATTAGTATCATTTTTTACACTTTTATGCTAAGTATTGTTTCAATTAATGCTCAAAATTCTGCCCCTCAAGGTTGGTGGCGAATGGATGCAAAAATGGACAAATACAATGGGGTAAGTATTGAAAAGGCTTATGATACGATTTTGAAAGGAAAAGCATCTCAAACTGTAGTTGTTGCAGTTATTGATAGCGGTGTTGATGCCAAACATGAAGATTTGAAAAATGTTATGTGGGTCAACAAAGGGGAAATTGCTGGTAATGGAATTGATGATGACAAAAACGGCTACATTGACGATATTAACGGTTGGAACTTTTTGGGTAATAAAAATGGTAAAAATGTTGTACATGAAACGTTGGAAGTAACTCGGTTGTATGCTAAATATAAGCCTAAATTTGAAAATGCCAACCGAGATAAACTTTCTAAAAAAGATAAAAAATTGTATGACAAGTATTTGACATACAAGGAAGAGGTAGTAAAAAAACAAAAAAGTGCTCAAAAACAATTAGATGAATTTAATGGTTATGCTCCCTTCGTAATCGGTGCATTGAAAGCATTTGGAAAATCGATGAATGGAAAACCATTGACAGCAGAGAATTTAGAAAAAGTAAATGCTGAAGATTTGAGTCCTGAAGCGCAACAGGGTATGGCTATTTTTCAAAATGTACAAGCTCAAGGTTTAGCTGTTGAAAGTGTAGATGAAATCGTTGACATCTTTAAGCAAGAAGGGGATCATTATAGAGGAAGAGCAAAATACATGTATAATCCTGATTATGATTCACGAACTATCGTTGGTGATAATTATGCAGATTCTTACGAAAAAGGATACGGAAACAATGATGTCATTGCCTCTGACCCAATGCACGGAACTCACGTAGCTGGAATTATTGGAGCAGATAGAAAAAATGATTTGGGAATTAAAGGTGTGGCTAATAATGTTCAGATTATGGCCATCAGAATTCTAGCTGATGGAGATGAGAGAGATAAAGATGTTGCAAATGCAATTATATATGCGGTGGATAATGGGGCAAGTGTCATTAATATGAGTTTTGGGAAAAGTCATGCTTGGGATAAAAAAGCAGTTGATAAAGCTATAAAATATGCTCAAAAGAGTGATGTTCTTTTGGTTCACGCTGCAGGGAATGACGGAAAAGATAATGATGCAACAGAAAATTATCCAAACGACTCTTATGTAAAAAAGAGATTCTTAAGAAAGAATAAAGTTAAGTATGTAAAAAACTGGATCGAAGTAGGTGCAGCTTCTTGGGAGAAAGGAGAAAAAATCGCTGCTCCATTTTCAAATTACGGTGCTGATAAAGTAGACGTATTTGCTCCAGGTATGCAAATCTATTCAACTACTCCTGATGGAACTTATCAAAATCAACAAGGTACTTCTATGGCTTCGCCAGTAGTTGCTGGTGTTGCTGCAGTTTTGAGATCATACTACCCTACTTTAACTGCTGAGCAAGTAAAAGATATTATTATGAAAAGTGCCGTTCCAGTTGAAGGTATGGTGATTAAGCCTGGAACCGATGATGAAAAGGTTCCTTTTAAAAATTTAGGTCAATCTGGTGGACTAATTAATGCTTACGAAGCACTTCAATTAGCTGCTAAGACTAAAGGGAAGAAAAAAATCAGTTCCCCTAAAGCTTAAGTTTTTTTCATCTATACAAAAATATGAGGGCATATAAGTACGAAACTTATATGCCCTTATTTCTTTTCTTATATAGTTTAGATTGCTACTCTACCTACTTTTGAGAATTAGGTTAAATGTATTGTTGTATTGTCTTTATTTAGCCTCATCCAATACTAAATCTAAAACTACTTTTTCATTTTCTCTTAAGACTGTAATTTTCACCTCGTCATTAGGTTTGTAATTTTCCAAAATTAATCTCAAATCATTTCTAGATTTAATTGGATTTTTGTCAATTCCAATAATTACATCTCCTAGGATAATTTTCCCAAAACGATCTCGATAAGTAGACTGAATTCCTGCTTTTTCTGCACCGCTTTTTTCATTTACATTCATAACTAAAACCCCCTTGATTCCCAATCGAGCTAATGCTCTTTCAGGTGCTAATTCGATTCCGAGGGTTGGGCGCAAAATTTTTCCATGCTTAATTAATTCTGGAATTACCCATTTGACCGCATCAACAGGAATAGAAAATCCAATTCCAGCATAAGCGCCTGATGGGCTATAAATCGAAGTATTCACTCCTATCAATTCTCCTCTTGAATCAAGTAATGGCCCTCCTGAATTTCCAGGATTAATTGCAGCATCAGTTTGAACAGCATCTTTGATGATGGAACCATCCACTCCATTTATTTCTCTTCCTAAAGCACTAATTACTCCAGTCGTCAAAGATTGATCGAATCCAAATGGATTACCAATTGCAAAGACTGATTGCCCTACTAATAAATCATCTGACGACCCAATAGGAATAGGTTCCAATAAATTATCAGGTGCGTCTATTTTCAATACTGCTAAATCTTTTTCAGGAGCATATCCCACTAATGTTGCTGCCCAAGTAGTTTGGTCCGCTAGTGTGACTTGTGCTCGGTCAGCACCTTGAATTACATGAAAATTAGTGATAATATGACCATCCTTATCCCAAACAAAACCAGAACCAGTTCCTCTCGGAATTTCTGATACATTTTGTGACCAATAATCTCTTCGCACATTGGAAGTTGTAATAAATGTAACACTTGGAGTTGATTTCTCAAAAAGTTTAATTGTAGCTAATTCACTCTCATTCAGACCTTTACGTTCAACAATTTCATTAATATCTTCCTTTTCAATGGTAGACATTGATTGGATCGACGTAGTATCTTTTGCTTTCCAAGAAATTCCAAGAAAGAATCCACCCACTAGCAACAATGCTCCGAATACGATTTTAAAAAATGATTTCATAGTAATTTTATTTTTTAGAATACTCAATAAGTGAAATGCAAAAATAAAAGATAATCCACATTTTTGAAAGTGAATTTATTATCTTACACTTCCTAAAACCAACGAAAATTAAACATAATAATTTTACGATGTCGGAACAAACAGAAATTAAAAAATCCAAAAACCTTACAGAAGTTCTAAGTTCGATTTGGGATTTTTTTTACAACCTTTTAGATCTTAAAGACGGACTTGATAAAGAAGGTACTATCATCAATATCAAAAGTAATAAGGAGATGAAAGGTGCCAATGCTTGGCTACTGATGTGCTCCATTTTTATTGCTTCTCTTGGTTTAGATTTGAATTCACCAGCTGTCATCATTGGTGCCATGTTAATTTCTCCATTAATGTCTCCGATTCTAGGCATAGGGTTAGGCATTGGAATCAATGATCGTAATACCCTAAATGTTTCTGGAAAACACCTTTTGATTGCAATTGGAATTGCACTCGTAACTAGTACCACTTACTTTAGCATTACTGCTTCCTTAGGAATTGGAGGAGGTTTTACCGATGAAATTAGAGGAAGAACTAGTCCAAGTATTTTGGATGCAATGGTTGCCTTGATTGGAGGACTTGCAGGAATCATTTCCAGTTCTCGAAAAGATCAATCAAATGCTATTCCGGGTGTCGCAATTGCAACTGCCTTAATGCCTCCGCTGTGTGTAACAGGATATGGGATTGCACAATCTTTTGGATATATAATTGGGGCTAAAAGTATTAATTTGAATTTTGTAAGTGTTATGTTTAATTCGTTTTTTCTTTTCGTTTTAAATGCAACCTTAGTGGCCTTAGCTACTTATTTTATTGTTCGTTTTATGCAATTCCCTTCTCGTTCTTTCGAATCTGCTAAGGAGGAACTTCGATCTAAATCCGTTTTATACTTTACAAGTTTAGCTCTTTTAAGCATCAGTATTTTTACCACTTATAATATCATCAGCGACAATAATAAAATTGAAGCAATTGAGTCTTTTATCCAAAAAGAACTGAGAGATAGTAGAGTCGTTACTCAAACTATAACTAAAAATTTTGCCAATCAACAATTTGAAGTTAGAATTGGATGCGTAAGATCCATTGATAAAAATCAAGAAAAGGACTTCAATCAATTACTTAAATCAGAATATGGCATTGATGATGCTGTGGTAATTTTCACTACTCCAAGTGATGAAGAAATTAATAGACGTGATGCTGAAAATGATGAAGAGGTCGAAAGGGTAAAAACAAAAGTTGCTAAACTTGGCAACAAGATTGACTCCCTGCAAAATTATCAAACAGCTGAGTTGGAAAAAATTGAAAACAAGAAAATTGTCAATGTAAAAACTATAGCTTTAAATAATTTTGATAATCTAAAAGATATCAAATGCTATCTTCCAATTGATCAAAAAGTAGGAGACAAAACCCTTCTGTTGGATAATATCCAATTCCTTTTTGATCCGATCGAGGATTGCATCTGTCACTTCGGCATAGCGATATTTTAACCCCTGATAAGCCAATCTCTTCATCAATCGAAAGTCCAAATCTTCATTATTCGTATAGGAACTCTGGTTTTGGGGATCGGGTT
>CAJQQY010000237.1 GCA_905480595.1 uncultured Saprospiraceae bacterium
TCCTCTTTCAGGTTTTGTGGAAAGTCCATTTCATCTGACCAAGCTTTTTCCTCATTTAAAGATTTGACATCAGATCGTTCTGCAGTTAAATCTCCAATCTTTTTCATAAACATCAAGGAGGCAATCACTAATCCAATTCCTACCGCATATACTAGGTTCCAAACTGAAGATAAAACAAGAACAATAAGCATAATTGCCACTTCTGGTCTTGGCATGTAAGGTATAGCCTTTAGACCTTTATAGTCCATCACACCAATACCTACTGTTATCAAAATACCTGCTAAGACAGCAGCTGGAATTTTTGAGGCAATTGGTCCGAATGCAAGCATAATAATTAATAATAAAACACCTGCGACCATCCCAGACAACTTAGTTTTACCACCTGCATTAATATTTACTACTGTTCTAATAGTTGCACCCGCTCCTGGAATTCCACCAAAAATTGCAGCAATAGAATTTCCTATTCCTTGGCCTATCAATTCCTTATTAGGTTTATGTTTTGTTTTGGTCATATTATCTGCAACAACAGATGTTAATAAGGAATCTATTGCTCCTAGTAAAGCTAAAGTTATTGCCGTAAAAATATAAGGGGCTACATTGGCTAAACTTATATTTGTAAATATTTGAAATTGTGGTATAGGAAGGCCAGTAGGGATCTCTTCAATAGGACGATAATCCAAATTAAATCCAACTGCTATTCCAGACATTACAACTAATGCAACTAGAGTACTTGGTACAGCAGTAGTTATCCGTTTAAATCCAAAAATAATTATGATGGTACCTAAGGCTAATATTAATTCAAGCCAATTGACACTTCTAAATGCCCTTGGCATTACCTTTAATGCTCCAAGCACTCCTGATGCTTCTGATCCAGCAAGGGTTTGAGATTCTTTTAAAATTTGATCATATGAAATATCTGCAGCTCTTCGTATAGTTTCTTTAAAGTCTTCTAGAACTAAAATTCCTTCTCCTGCCTCTTCTTTAAGAATGTTATCTAGGATGATTTCCTCCGCGTGAGGTTTAAATTGATTAACAAACTCAATATCCTCTTTTGGATAATATCCAACTGAAGGAAGAATTTGTGTCAAAATAATTATAACACCAATTGCTGTCATAAAACCAGAAACCACAGGGTAGGGGATATATTTTATATATTTTCCCAACCCTATAATACCTAATACGATTTGGATTAGACCTGCAAGAAGAAAGACCATTAATATTGCTGGTAATGCTTTACTGACTTCTCCATCAAATGCTGCAACTATGGCTGCGATAACCACCATACTTACAGCAGTCATAGGTGCCGTAGGTCCGGAAATTTGAGTATTCGTTCCTCCAAACAACGCTGCAAAAAAGCTTATAAAAATTGCACCGTAAAGTCCTGCACTTGGTCCTAAACCAGAACTAACCCCAAATGCTAAAGCCAATGGTAAAGCCACAATCCCTGCTGTAACTCCACCAAAAAGGTCACCTTTAAAGTGTTTGAAATCAAACCCTAATTTTTTTAACATGATATTTTTATTTTAAAACCTGAATATATTTAATCTAAATTGGTAAGAAAAGAAATCTTTTAACCAATTTGTTATATATGACGATGAATTAAATCATTGCCAAATCTTATCAACCCTTATTTACTTAATGCAGAGGACTAGGAAGAAAAAATAAAAAATTTAGGAGGAGGAGTTGTTACATCAGGATGATGAAGTGATTTGAAGTTTTCGAAACAAAAACTATTTACATTAAAAATATATACAATAGATTTAAGAGGAAAAGAATTAGTCCTGCTTTTATCTTTTACCTCATTTTCTTCCTCAGATTCACTATCCTCTGAAGTATTTAATTCTACAAATTCAGTATCCGAATCAATCATCCAATAGCAATAATTTACTGTACTTACCCAAAGTTGCCCAATGAGAAAAAAGTAGATAAAGCCTAGCATAAAAGTTGGATACGGAGATGTTTTTTTCAATTTTGAAACCGATTAATTTTATCAAAAAGATATTCTCAACAAATCAAATGAAATGTTTTCCAAAAATGAAGAAAAAAAAGAAATAATTACCAAAAATAGATTTTTTGTTTTTGGTAGTTTATAGAAAGGATATTTTGAAGAAGAAACGGATGCCCAAGAATACCATCTAATTTTTGGCCATATTTTTTTTCAAATGACGACAGATCAGTTAAAAGGAACTGAAAATTATTAAAATCAATTTTTTTGATTTTAAAATTAGATAGATTGGCTGATTCAACACTTTGAGTTTTCCCTCCTAGACCATGTATATTACTTTCAGTAAAGTTTGTTAATATTTTTTCACTAAATCGGTCTTTTAGATCTTTGTTTAAAACATTTACTTCAGCTCCTGTATCTATTCCAAAATAGTATTTCTTCCCATTAATTTTGACTTTAATTATTGGGATATGGCTTTTGTTAGAATAGGAAACTTTTTGATGATGTTTTTTTGTTTTGTGAAGTTTTGATCGGTAGGCCTTGAAAAGTTGAATTTTCTGGTTGGGTATGTCAAGAAATAATTCAAAGTCATTTAGTATCTTTTGACCAATAAGTCCATCAATCTTGTAACCTAAAGCCTTTTCTAGATTAGACATATCACAAGCAATTGCAGTAATCTTAGTATTTGTAATTCCTGCCCATTTAAAATTTTTCACTTTGATTATTTCTGCGTGACTTTCTTCAGAAATTCCTCCTAGAGATGTGGATTTTTTTTGAGGTATTTGATTCAATATTAACATTGGAGAACCAGTATCTAAAATATATTTCCCTTTTGTTCCATTAAGTTTTGCTTCTACTACAATCATTCGGTCATATAATTCAAAAGAAGTTTCAAAAGGAGCTTCGGAGGAACTTTCCGAATTCCTATATAAAATTTCAAGATTATTTTCGACCAATACAATACCATTTTGAGCAACCAAATTGATCGCATAAAACAGGATTAAAAATTGAAATAAATATCTCATGAAAATATTGAATGTAAAATATATGTAAACTATTATTTAATTTGAACCAAATTAACAATTTAAACATAATTAATCAACATTTAGTTGAGATAAAGTTAACTCAGAGTTAACATTGGTGAATATTTCACTCAAAAATCCCTAATTCTTTTTGTTTGAATCAGGGATTAATTTTTATAAATAATCAAAATCATTATTCATATACTTGTTCTTATATTCAAAATTTCCTTCTGATCTTTCTTTCAAAAATGAAACTCCTGTTCTTCTGCACTTATTTTGAACAAGCATATTCATGAATTCTTTTTCATGAATCATAACTCCTGAATTAAGAATAGAATCTACGATATCATCAATTGAAAAGGTTTTGGTGGGGTGAGAAGCAAGTAGCCAGATAAAATTTAACTTTTTTCGATTTAATGAGAATTTACTTTCTAGCCTTGAAGAATCATTGGTGGCTTTGTTGATTGCTAAGTTTTTCATGATGTGTTAGTGTTTTATTGTGTGCAAATTAAATACAGAATATTCTTCCTCAGACATAATTTTCCCCCTTTGAAAATTTCAATAAAAAAATGAAGAAATATCTCGAAAGAAAATTCATAGAATAGAGAAAAAATTAATTTTAGGAATTGGATTCTGGTAGAATTTGAAGTAATAATCGGAAAGGGTAGAGGAGGGAGAATTTTTAATTCTATCTTAATTTAGGTTTATTTAAATATAAACGCAATGGGTACATCTTAATTTATTAAAATCAAAAAGTTAAACTTATACTCAGTTAAAAACTTCTTATTTAGATTATTTAAAAAAAATATAAAGATATTAATCCCAAGAAAAATTTGTTTGCTTCCCAAAAAAACAAATCCTGTAAGTAATAACTTACAGGATTTGAGAAGGCACGGTATTTAGGATATCTTTTGTTATAAAGATCGGTTTTCTCGAAGTTTAATCTTCCTTATTTTTTTTTATGCGAGGAGAACAGAAGGTTTTAACCTCCTGTTCAGTCCTGCATTATTTCGGTTTGGGAAAAACGGTAAAGGGAATTGGTGATTGTTTTATAAAAAACAATTCTATATATAATTGAGTCGGATTCTTAGAATTTTATGCCAATCGATACTATGAAACGATTAGGACTACTATCAAAATTGTATGAAGTGTCATCAAAAACTACATGATCTCCATAATTATTAAAATTTCTTTCCCATTTGAAGTCCAAAACAGTTTTCCAAATTTCTAATCCCAATCCATATTGAACGCCAAAAGCCATTTCATCAAAATTTTCTTTATAACCTTCTAAAGTCTTAAGCTCAGAGGTAGAGTTTACAAAGAAATGTCCAACAGGACCTGCTTGTAGCCTCAATGGCCCCATTTTGTACCTCACGAGAACAGGAATATCTACAAAATTGAATTTTTCATCTTTAATGCTGGTCGAAATATTATCGTCTACATTATAACTGATCCTATTGGAGTTAAAAAGGACTTCAGGTTGAAGAGCCCATCGACCTTTATTAAACTGAGCAAACAATCCAAAGTGATAACCATAACTGGCTTGATCAACAGAAATTTTTAGCTGCTCAAGATCATTTTGATTTAAAACAATTAATTCTTTTGGATTAAAATCGGTAGAAGTTATTCCTCCTCTTATTCCAAATTTATTTTGAGCCATAGTTGCTAACGAACAACTTAAAATTAGTGCAAAAACTAGGATCTTTTTCATCGGTAATTATTTTAATGTTTGAATGGTTTGGGGAGGAAACGATGCTAAGTTTTGAAACATTGCCTTGAGATATGATAGATTAACATAATTTAACTTTCAATTGAAAAATAAGATGAATTTTAAGTTTTTGATTAGAAAAAAAGAATGGATAAGATCAATCTTATAAAAAGGGAAGAGTTAAATGAAATGATTTAAAAGTTATACAAAACCGAATAAGATGTTTTATAACTTTTAAACGAAATACTTTCTTTTTAGTGCCTTCAAAAATGGAAATGGATTAAATGATTTCATTATAAAAAGGTCGGAGATTAAAGTTCCTTCATCATCTAAAAATTTAAAGATTTCACCTACATGATTGTTTTCAAACATATCCGCAAAAAGGGAAGTCCCTAATTCATTATTATGCCATAAGATATTAAGCATTATACTGTCATACCATCTATATCTCATTTTGAATAATTGATGTGAAGGCAATCGGTTAGCTTTTATATTTTCAATAATAGTAGAAGCGTATTTCTCACAGTTTTTAAATGCATAACCGCTCGATGGCTTAACCCAACCGCCGGCAGTTCCAATTTTAGTAAGAGTATTGTTATTTTTTTTATGAAATGGAAAATCGGTCATTGGAATTACTCCTACTTCTTCTTCCAAAATTTCATATTTTTCGATTTGCAAAATTTCTGAAATGTATTGTTTTAGCTTTTTATCATAATCTTGATTTTCCAATGTTTGGGTATTGAAGAGGGTAAACTCAATCATTGCTTCTGTTTCGGAAAGAGGTAATACATAGGTGAAACTTGTTCGATTTTTCCATTGTAACCTAAAATCCATCATCACAAAACTTGAAGTGTCAAAAGTTGGTTTATCGGTTTTGATAATCCAGCCTTTGAAAGGTTGAAGTAGTTTTATGTAATCATCATCTTTTTGGAAAAAATCTTTTTCGATTCTACTGTCAAAAATATGGGTAGCTTGATAAGAGAATGAATTTGTTTTAATAGTAGGAGCCCCGTTATTATTATTAACAGATAAAACTTCTTCAGTTTTCCATTCAAAATTAGGGTGAGATTTTATTTGATCTTTTGCATATAGATAAAAATTAGAAGAACGGATCATTTTGTAACTATAATCTTCTAAATCAAGATTCTTAGAATATTTGGTACAATGGAAATATCCTTTTTTCCAAGAGCGGTGTAACAAATGATCCCACTTTCCTTTTCCTTTTTCCCAAAAACACCATGTTCGGTCATTCTGAGTTTTGGTATCTTTTTCTAAAACAAGGATTTTCTTATTGGAAAAATAATCATCCTCAATAAACGCAAGACAGAGATGTAAACCAGCTGCTCCAGCTCCAATAATTGCGTAATCAAATTGTATTTTTTCCAAAAAAAGATTTTTAAATAGCTAAAAATAAACCTGTTTTAATTTTATTGAACTTTAAAGATGTAAAACACAGGTTATCAATGAATGTTGTTTAATTTGGGGATTTAATTACCCTTTTTTACATTTGTAAAAATTAAGATAGAAATGAGCTTAGAAATAAAATATGCTGAATTTATTGGAAGTTTTCCAACTTTGAACCAATGCCCTAAACCTCAATTTCCAGAATATGCATTTATCGGACGATCCAATGTCGGAAAATCGTCTTTGATAAATATGTTGACTGATAAAAAGGGATTGGCAAAAGTATCAAATACTCCAGGAAAAACCCAAACAATAAATTATTTTCAGATTAATGGAAAATGGAATTTAGTTGATTTACCCGGATACGGGTATGCTAAAATTTCGAAAACCAAACGTGCAGCTTGGGAAAAAATGATTGCCAATTTTTTACAGAATCGTTCCAATTTAATATGCGCATTCGTTTTACTTGATGCATATATTCCTCCTACAAAAATTGACATGGAATTTATCAATTGGTTAGGTGAAATGCATATTCCTTTTGTTATAGTTTACACTAAAGTTGATAGAATTAGAGGGGGAGAAGAAGGTAGAAATAAAAATATAAAAGCTATCCAAGACGAAATACTAAAAACTTGGAATGACTTGCCACAACAATTCATTACTTCTTCAAATGATAAAACAGGCCAAGAAGAGATACTCAATTTTATTGAAGGGCTGAATGAACAATTCTAATTATGATAAAAAATAAAGGGCCATTTCCTAATGTATTTCCTAATATCAAGGATTGGAATATTCATAAACTCCATGCTGATCGTGCAAACTTTATTGAAGAAATAAATAAAGAGGTTTTTGATCGATATAAAAGCAAATCAAATGAAGAAATAAGTAGGTTAATTGCTAAAACCATTTATAGCGAGCGAATTCGAATTAAAGAAGAACCTTGGAAAGTGGATCCTCCTAATGAAAAAGCATTTTGGGGGAAAATCAGTCGAAGATTAATTTTAGATAATAATGATGAAGAAAGCAAAGAGGCAAATTTAAAGATTTTAAAAAAAATAATTCATCTATATTCAGAGGAAATTGTAGCTACGTTTAATGAGGGGACATTCCAGTTTGCAAGAAAGTTTTTAAGAGTATTTTTCGGAAGACTTTTGAAGACGGCTTCTAGTCGGAATTTTAGAAGGCTGTGGGGGAGTAAGCATCAGTTGGCGGATAAATTAAAAGTATATGGTGCAGCTGAAGAAGTTCGAGAACTTACAAAAATTGGTACTGTAGTTTATGTTCCAACTCATTTTAGTAATCTAGATTCTATTTTGATTGGTTACATAATGGATCAAATAGTAGGAGTTCCTTTCTGTTCATTTGGAGCGGGATTGAACTTGTACAATACTGGTTATACTGCTTACTTTATGAATAGATTGGGAGCCTATCGAATTGATCGCCGAAAGAAAAATCCGATTTATTTAGAGACGTTAAAAGTGATGTCTAAGCAATCTTTGGAACGAGGTACAAGTAGTTTGTTTTTTCCTGGAGGAACTCGATCTAGATCTGGAGCTATGGAGGATAAATTTAAATTGGGGATGATGGGGACAGCTGTGGAAGCACAAAGGAGTAATTATCAAGCAGGTAAAGAGGAGAAAATTTTTATAGTTCCAGTTATTTTGGGTTACCATTTTGTACTTGAGGGTAAATTCTTAATTGAGAGTTATTTAAAAAATACAGGAAAAGAAATGTATTTTAAATCATCAAGAGATGAAAGTTATAGCTTTAGAAAAACGATGAAATTCATTTGGGATACTTTTTCTGAAAGCTCTGATATCAATTTGACGATTGGAAGGCCTTTGGATGTTCTAGGAAATTATGTTGACAAAAAAGGAAATAGTCTTGATGCCCAAAATAATATTGTTGACCTAAAAGAATACTTTTATACGAATGGGGAGGTGGTAAAGGATAGACAAAGAGAAAATGAATATACAAGAAGGTTAGGAACCAAAATACTTGATAGATATTACAAAGATAATTTAGTTTTGAGTAGCCATTTAGTGGCCTACGTGGCATTTAATATTCTACTTGCACAAAATCCTAATCTTGATATATACGCCATCTTGCGATTACCTCCTGAGGATTACATTTTCCCAATGGATGAAATGAAAAATGCTACGGAGAAACTTCGTGAGGTATTATTCGAAAAAGAAGGAAAGGGGGAGATACTGTTGACCAACGAAATTTCTTGGGAAATTGAAGATTTAATTCGTGAAGGAATTAAGAAATTAGGAACATATCATGCGGCTCAACCTTTGAAATTTAACAAAAAAGGATTTATAATTAGTGAGGATTTTAAAGTATTATTCTTTTATCATAATCGACTTGATAATTATGGATTTGAAAAAGCTATAAAATGGAAGGCATATAAACTAGAAGAAGTTGAAAGTTAAGAAAAGACTATATATAATTGATAATCAGTATTTTACCTAAAAAAGAAAGTAAAAAATTATAATCTAAGATGCTAAAGAAGTTTTTCTTATCGGAGAAAAATATGATGATCGCCATTGTTCTAAATGCTTTCATTATTTGTCTTTTGTATTTTCCTAGTATTCATAATTATAAATATATAAATGACATCTTGGTCAATATTGATCATTTATTTATACTACTTTTTGTTTTTGAGGCAATAGTTAAGTTAAGATCATATAGACCAAAAGCATACTTTGCTGATAAATGGAACCTTTTTGATTTTGCTATTGTGGTTTTAAGCTTACCATCTTTAATGACTTTTGTTCCTTTTTTCGCTGCCCATGATTACGGAATTCTAAAAGTTCTAAGGTTATTTAGAATGATTAGATTGGTTAAATTAATAAAATTCGTACCTAGAATTTCTATGATTATGGCTGGTCTAGGTAGAGCCTTAAAAGCCTCAATTTTCGTTATAATTGTATTAGCATTTCTCAATTTTATGTTTGCTCTTTTTACATGTCATTTTTTTGGAGAAATTGCTCCTGAGTATTTTGGTAACCCAGGAATAGCAGCCTATTCCATTTTTCAATTATTTACCGTTGAAGGTTGGAATGAGATTCCTTCTTCAATACTAAGTGCATATCCGGATAGTTATTGGATGGCCGGAATAACCAGATTTTATTTTGTACTAATCGTTCTTATTGGGGGGATTTTTGGAATGTCTTTGGCTAATGCAATTTTCGTAGACGAAATGACAATGGATAACAATCAGGATTTGGAAAAGAAGATTGATGGACTTTATAAGGAAATAAATGAGTTAAAAAAGATTCTTAAAGAGAAAGGGTAGGAGTACTGAAAATTAAAATAAATACATGTGAATTACATTATATATGACTTAGAGGCAACGTGCTGGGAAGGAAACACTATGGATAGGGAGCAAGAAACAATTGAAATAGGAGCTATTCTATTGAATCGTTTTGGTGAAGAACTTGGAAGTTATAATCGTTTTGTCAAACCTGTTTTGCATCCTTTCTTATCTCCATTTTGCAAACAACTCACATCTATAACTCAAGAAAATGTCAATAGAGCTAAAACCTTTCCTACTGTAATTGAAGAATTTAAGGATTGGGGGAATATGTATGATGAAGATTATTTTCTTTGTTCTTGGGGTAATTTTGATAGAGTTATTTTTGAGCGTGATTGTGCTTTGCATCAATTAGAAGATGATTGGTGCGCGTATCATATTGATTTAAAAAAGCAATACCAAAATCTTCTAAAATCAAAAAG
>CAJQQY010000238.1 GCA_905480595.1 uncultured Saprospiraceae bacterium
CCTTGTTTTTGGTCGGAGCAGATTATAACAAAGCTGCCTTAAACGTGACTCGTGCCAATATTATCCAAGCAGATATTTGGGCAAAAGTTATTTTTGGAGATATTGGACGACCTGATTTATTGGCAGATGATTTATTGGAAAATTATGGCATTCAATTAAAGGATTTACTCAACGTAAGAACCTTCCTTGACCACAATAGAATATGGACTGATCCTTCGGAAAAAACACCCAATGGAAAGAGTATTTCGACAGGAGCATATGCTTTTCGAGGTAGACGAATTCCTAATTCAGAAGTAGAAGATAACCTTCGAGAGCATTTGCAAAAATGGTCGCCCTTTGTGGAGAAATTTGGTTTGTTAGTGATTGAATTACACACCATATCGCCAAAGATCACAGCTCAAAATTTAGGGAGGACTGCGGCTACAGCTTACAATGCCACCCATGGTTTTTCAGATCAATATATTGTAGAAATTGAAGTGTTCAATAAAATTGCAGCAGAAGCTGGACTGTTTCCTGATGAAGATCATTTTACCAAATTTCCTAATTCAGAATTGGGGACGGTGAGCATTAATTTGTTAAAAGCAAAATAATATATAAATTTCTGAGATAAATATTAGTTACTCAAAAAGGCCCTAATTAGATTTTAATCTAATTAGGGCTACTAGAAATATTTAGGTATCTGAAAGCAATACTTTAGATTATCAACTGATTTATTTCCTGCAAGTATTTAACTTTTATTTACTTGAGTTTTCTCAATTGCTTTTTCGATTTGCCAATAGGCTGCTACAACGCTAATATATTCTATGGCAATTAACCAAAAACTCAGATCTAAAAAAAAGCTTGCATAGTTGCCACCGTAAGGCATAATAAAAAAAGGAACAGTTATGACTGCATCCAATATAATAGTTACTGAAAACATAAAAATGCCAAGTAAGAATCCATTGGTATGATGTCCTTTTCTATAGTAAATGTGTGCACCAATTAACGCTGCTGGAATAAGAGTGAATGATAATACCCAGTTGGCTTGTAAGTCTGGATCTGAAATTACTGGATAAAAATAGGAGGCTACGAATGCAATGATCCCGAAACTCCAAACAATGATTGCTGAGATTACAGCACTTTTCTTATTAATACTCTTCATGATGTTTTTTTATTAAATGGTTTGAGGATGAGTTTGATTCCAGACGCCTGTGCGAACGGCTTTTTGAACATATTGCTTAAAATCAATAGCCGGTCTGCCCAGTACTTTTTCTGCATCAGATGTCACTACCTGATTTTCCTGATTACCTAATACTTCTCTAAAAAGGTAGTCAAATAACCAGATGTAATCAGATGGAAGCCCTGCTGATTTCATCAAAGAGTTATATGCTTCTAAAGAAACCGATTGAAACGAAATAGGCTTTCCTAGACCCTCAGCAATTTCATTTACAACTTCCTTAAATGTCAAAGTTCTTGGGCCAGTAATTTCGTAAGTCTTTCCATTATGGCTATCGTCTAATAGTACTTTTACAACTACTTCTGCAATATCGCTAGTGTCAACAAATGGAATTTTTGCCTCAGGCATTGGTAAAGCTACATGACCTGCCAAGATTGGATCTAGTAAAAAACTTTCACTAAAATTTTGATTGAACCAAGAGGCTCTGACTAGGGTGTAATCCAAACCAGAATTAGCTACAACTTGCTCACATCTTTCAGCTTCTTTTTCTCCTTTCCCAGAAAGTAAAACAACTTTTTTTACGCTAGTTTTTTTAGCTACTTCCATCAATTCCTGAATAGCTTTTAATGCGCCAGGAACGGCAAGGTCTGGATAATAAACTATGTAAACTTTATCCATACCCGTCAATGCGTTTAACCAAGTAGATGAATTGTCCCAATCAAATGCAGGGTCATTTCTTCGCGTACCTAATCTTACATTTTGGTTTTCTTTAATTAATCCTTCGACTACTTTACGACCAGTTTTGCCAGTAGCTCCAGTTACTAAAATATTACTTTGATTCTTCATGTTATTTAAATTTTAAGGTTGAAAAATATTTTTAGTTTTTAATTTGAATAAATAAACTTATAAGTGAGATGATAAATGCAAGCACAGAGAATAACGCTCGTATCCAATGCAGACGGTTCCATTTCGTTTCGTAAGAGTTTCTGAATTCAGATCTTTCGATGTCGCTAAGAGAAACTAAATCCAATGCATCTAAAGCATCATTGAGCGGTACATTTCCAAAAATGGTGACACCAAATGTTCCAATTAAATAGAGTAGGGTCGCAGCTAGCAAAATCCAGAATATTGTTCCTGATTTAAAATGCTGAAAAGTACTCAATGCTAATACTAGCGGACTTCCCATAAAAATTAAATAGAAAGCTGGATTAAGAATAGCTCGATTGATAGATTGCATGCTTTCTAAGTAAGTGATGTCTATAATCTTTCGAGTTCCAGGGATGACAGAAACGGACCAAGCATAAAATAGCCCCGCGGACAAACCTGTTAAAATTATTGCTGCAAAAAGGGTAAATGATTTGAATGAAATTTCCATGTTGAATAATTATTTAAAGTTTTTTGATTTAAGCCAATTTTTAAGCGTTTGATATTCTTCATCGGTTAGTTTTACCGAATCACCTTTTGGCATTCGGCGATACACGAAGACTTGTTTATAAATCTTCTTTGCATGTCGATCCATATTTTTTAATGAAAATATTTTGAAAGGATTTTTCCTTTTATGACAAACATTGCATTTAGATTTGAGGATTTCGAAGGCCTCTTTTTTTATTTCAGGATCGGCCTTTCTGACAAATGATTGTTCGGCCAGATCAACATTTATTTCCGATTTTTTAAATGCGGTAAAAAGCTGGAAGTTGGAAACCAACAGTCCAATAAGGAATAGATGAATTAATAATTTTTTCATTTTACTTCTGTTTTGATTATGATTACAGAAGCAAAGTTGGGGATAAATTGCAGGGCTAACTTGACCGAATCAGCCAATGTTTTGACACTTTAAGCCAAATGATTTTTTTAGTGAGGATTTCGATATTCAAGAGGTGATTGACCAGTCCATCGCTTAAAGGCACGACTAAAAGCACTTTGTTCTGAGAAGCCAGTTTGAAAAGCAATTTCGCCAATGGTGGAAGACGAATTTTTGAGGAGATCCTTTGAAGTTTTTTCTTGAGTCTGTTTTATTAAGTCTCTAAAGGTTATTCCGTTTTCAGATAATCTTCTGGTTAAAGTCCGGCTGCTCATTCCCATGTGTTTTCCAATTTGGACGATGCTGGGGATTCCACTAGGAAGCGTATCTTTGATTAGACTTTCTACATCTGAAGCTATTTTTAATGAGCTAATTTCAATTCCTTTAGTTTCCTCTTCGACTCTTTCTATTAAAAAATTATTAATGCTTTTATCCGCTTTTGCAGTTCGAATTTCAAGGTCAGCAGTTTTGTAAACCATGAAATTTTGAGTCTGATTAAATAAGATAGGACATTTAAAAGCTTCCGTGTAATTTTTTAAATCTTCCGGCGGATTATGTTTAAACGAAATGCTTAGCGGAGAAATATCTGTTTCTATTATCGCTCGAAGGACAACAACTGATGCAGAAAATGTCGCTTCATTTGATAATTCAACACCTCTTCGATGAGCATCTCGTAGCAATAAAACTTTGGATGTTTCATCTCCTTTTTCTATTTTGAATACATAGGTGTTAGATAAAAGATGAAAATATCTTTCACTTCGTTCATATATCTCACCAGCTTTTGAACACGTTTTCCAAGATAGACCAAGTACTCCATAGTCGTCCATTTTCATTTGTTGACCTATGCGAACCGAAAATCCAGAGCCAAGTCTTCGATCTAATATTTCATGAAGTTCAAAAAATATATCCGCAGGTACGGCCTGGATATCTTTTAAAGAATCAATTGGTATTGGAAGATTTTTAAAATCTTCCTTTGACATTCCCTCCTCTAAGGCATAATCTATCATTTTTTGATAAAGGCTTATAGATATATAATTCATTTGTATGGTTGCGATTTTCCGAAGCTATAAAAAATGATAAAGGTAATTTTCAAAAACTAAATTAATAATTACTTTTCTAAAATTTAGTATATTTAAAATAGTCTCCAGTATTAAGCCATTTGGTTACAATACTAGCTTGAATTTTTAATAATAAATTCTACCATGAGTTCATTATCTATTTGATTAGGTATCTTAGTGAGTCAAAAGGATTGGATATTTGCACTAAGGAAAATAGAATTTTTGGTTTAACTAGATGGAGAAAACGTTACAACTGTTTATTCTGAAAAAATAGATATACTTAAAAAAGTAAGCTCAAAGTTTCAAAATTTGGAAGTGAAAATTTCCCCACAAAAAACTCGCTTCATTAAAATAGTGGCCGAAAAAATACCATCTTTTCCAGAATGGCATGCTGGAAAAGGGCAAGAAGCGTGGATATTTTTGGCTGAGATAATGATTAAATAAAGATAAATTAGAAGTTTCCAATGAAAAAAATTAGCAACATATATTTTGTAATAATTTTGTTTTTTATTTCTTGTAATAATGGTAAGCATGTCGCAAACCAACCTATTCAGAAATTACTTACCCCTACCGAGAGGCTTGACGAGTTATCTTCAAAAATGTTGAATCATCTTTCTAATATAACTCTGGATTCTACTAGAATTCCTCGTTCAGTAAAATCTTTCGGAAGATTAAGGGCAACTACTTCTCAGAAGTGGACGAGTGGTTTTTTTCCAGGTGTATTATGGCTACTTTATGATCATAGTCGGAATTCAAAGATTAAAGATGCAGCAGAAAAGTGGACAGCTTTTGTGGAAAAGGAAAAATGGGATGACCATACACATGACCTCGGATTCAAGATATACTGTAGTTTTGGAAAAGGGTATCACATAACTGACAAACAGGAGTACAAAGATATAGTAGTGCAAGCTTCGAAAACTTTGATTCAACGGTATAATGATAATGTAGGCGCTATCCGGTCGTGGGATTTTAATGCCGACAAATGGGAGTTTCCAGTCATAATTGATAATATGATAAATTTGGAAATGCTATTCGAAGCAACTCATTTGACAGGTGATTCTATCTATCATAACATTGCCTACCAACACGCTAAAACTACATTGGAAAATCATTTCCGACCTAATCATAGTTCTGTCCATGTTGTGGTATATGATACTTTGTCTGGAAATGTTTTACAAAAAGTTACCCATCAAGGATATAAGGATGAATCAGCTTGGGCAAGAGGTCAGGCATGGGGACTGTATGGTTTTACGATGGCTTATGGTCGAACCAAAGACTCAATGTTTTTAGAAAAAGCAAAATCAATTGCTCAATTCTTTTTCACTCATCCAAATTTACCAAAAGACAAAATTCCGTATTGGGATTTTGATGCACCTAGAATCCCTAATGAACCACGCGATGTCTCAGCAGCAGCAATAGCAGCATCTGGTTTATTAGAATTAATGAAATACGATACTGCTAATGAACAGAAATATTTAGGATGGGTAGACGAGATTCTAACCTCATTATCGCAACTTCATTATCAAACTGATATTCCCCCCTTTTTCCTAAATCATAGTTCAGGAAATGTACCTGAGAAATCTGAAGTGGATGTCCCAATTATTTATGCAGATTATTATTATGTAGAAGCATTGTTACGAAAAAAGGAATATCAAAAATAAAATAGAAGTTTTCCGTAGGGTTGAAAGTAGTCAAGTCAATCTTACCTAATTTAAAGCCATGAGATATTTACGACAAAAATACAAAACAGTATTTTGAATTTTAGAGGTTGTTTTTACATCTTTATAAAATGAAACAAAACGAGACATTACCAGATACTTCAACATTTTCTTTTTTTAAAAAACTGATCCTTTACACTCGACTGAGTGGCCCAGGTTGGATTCAGGCTGCGGTGACTTTAGGGGGAGGGACTTTGGTAGGTGCACTATATTTAGGTGTAATTGGAGGGTATGAATTTTTGTGGTTGCAACCCTTAGCAATGCTTTGTGGGATTGTGATGCTGTCAGCGATTAGTTATGTAACCTTGAGTAAAGATAAATTCGAAGACCGACCATTTGAGTTAACCAAAAGAAATGTTTCACCTGTTTTAGCTTGGGGATGGTTGATTGCAACGGTGGTTGCGAATGTAGTTTTTTGCTCCGCACAGTTTGCCTTAGGAGCAGATGCTGTTCAAGGGAACTTAGGAGGTAGCCAAATTAATCCATATCTGATCACTTCTATTTTTTTTGTAATCAGCTTGTTATTAATTTGGTTGTTTTCAGGGGAGGGGAGAGCTTCCAAAATAATTGATACTGTAATTAAAAGTTTGGTGGCGATTATAGTTTTGTGTTTTATGGGAGTAGTTTTCACACTTGCCGTAAATGGAGCAATTGATTGGTCAGCATTATTTTCAGGATTAATTCCAAATTTTTCTGCGCTATTTCATCCCGTAGATTCCTATGATTCCTTTTTACAAAATGCTGGAAGTTATTCTAGTTTTTGGGAAAACTATATTTCCGATAGCCAGCGAAATATTATCATTGGAGCATTTGGTACAGCAGTAGGAATCAATATGACTTTTTTGCTGCCTTACTCTTTGAAGAAAAAGAAATGGAATAAAAACCATCGTGAATTATCTCGGTATGATTTAGTTTTGGGGTTGTTGATACCTTTTATTTTGGGAGCATCCTGTTTAATCATTTCAACAGCTTCACAATTTCATGCAAAGAAAAATGGAATCATAAGTAAAACTGCTTATAATGATGTTTTGGATAAAAGGCTGACTGCAGAGTTTTCTGATTTTAAAAATTTAGCAGAAGCTCAAAAAGCAGAATTACGTCAGGCTGTGCCACAAGTGGATAAAGATTTAAGTGTGATGTTAGCTAAAAGGAGTGCCAATGATTTAGCTAAATCTTTAATTCCTTTTTTAGGAAATTGGTCACAATTTATTTTTGGAATAGGAATTTTAGCAATGGCATTGAGTACTATGTTAGTGCATATGATGATGAATGGTTTCGCCATAAGTGAAGCGCTTGGACAGCCAGGAAAGCGAAAGTTATTTTTTATCGGTGCTGCTATTCCAGCATTGACTGGGTTATTTTCTCCAATTATTTGGGCAGGCACGGTAAAGGCAGCTTTGGTAGTTCCTGCTTCGGTAATCGCGACTACGTTACTTCCAATTGCTTATTTGGTATTTTTATTATTGATGAATTCTAAAAAAGCCTTGGGTGAAGAATTACCTGAAAAAAGATGGACGATCAATATTTTGATGGGCTTAGCAACTGGAATTGCTTTTTTTGCTTCCTTCTGGGCATTAACTGGAAAATATCAAAGTGGAAATATTTATGAACATCAATTTGGTTTGATTGGAATTATTGGTTTGACTTTTTTGACCATGTTTGGAATTTTTAGTTTTTATAAAAAAGAAAATAATTAACTGTGTATACATTCGGAATCATCGGTGGCGGAATGATAGCTGAGTTTCATGCTCAAGCTATCTTGGCTATGGGAAAAGGAATTAAATTAGGAGCAATTTATGCTCGCAATGCTGATAAGGCAAAACAATTGGGAGAGAAGTTTAATTGTAAACCTTTTTCCAATCTTGATAAATTTTTAGCAGAAAAAGAAATTGACATCGTCACAATTGCTACTCCTTCTGGAGCACATTTGGAACCAGCGATTGCTGCAGCAAAAGCTAAGAAACATATCATTTGTGAAAAACCATTGGAGGTAACTCCTGATAGAATTTCAATAATGATAGATGTCGCAAAAACTGAAAACATATTGCTATCTGGAATTTTCAATCGGAGGTTTAATCCTGCTGTGGAACAATTGAAAAAGGCAATTGAAAATAAACGTTTCGGAAAATTAACTCTTTGCGATGCTCAAATAAAATGGTTTCGAACTCAGGAATATTACGACTCTGGAAAATGGCGTGGAACAATGGCTTTAGACGGTGGAGGTGCATTGATGAATCAAGCCATTCATACAATTGATTTATTAATTTATTTGGTTGGCAATGTGAAACGTGTTTCTGCATCAATGGCATTGTTGACACATGAAAATATTGAAGTAGAAGATACAGCCGTTGCAATTTTGGAGTTTGAAAACGGAGCTTTAGGAACTATTCAGGGTAGTACATCTTGTTGGTCGTCAACTGGGCATCCTGCAGAAATTCAAATTTGTGGGAATCAAGGTTCTGCTTTTTTAAGCGATGAATCTTTTCGTGTTTGGGATTATATGGAAAAAGAAAAACAAGATATTTACGTGAAAGAGAATTTGATGCAAGGCAAAGAAAAAGGG
>CAJQQY010000239.1 GCA_905480595.1 uncultured Saprospiraceae bacterium
GAATAATTTTTTCATAAGAGTAAAATTTATTTAAATCACTCAGATTCGCTGAGCTACCGATAAGGTGTTTCGAAACAAAATAATTACTCGACAAAGTTATTCGCAAGACCAACGCAAAGCTGTTTTTTACCTGTTATTCACTTGTTAAAAAGCTGTTAAACACCAATATCAGAGAGGAATAATCCTTTTCTTGTAGAAGATTTAATAATCGTCCTCCTACCGAAAGTTTTATAATTTTTTCAAAAAATAAATTTCATGCAATCAAGCAGAACTTCCTATGTCATCGCAGCTTCAACTTTTGTGTTGATTGCGTTGATCGGTTTTCAAGTTAAATGGTTGACTGATTCGCAACGATTAATTGAAGAGCAATTCGATGAAAAGGTTAGACTTGCCCTGTGTCAAGCTGCTGGTAATATTATTGCAGAGCCAATTCGTTGTGGAATTTCTCCAACAGAATGTGTGCCTGCACCAGATGGTTGTGTTCCTTTTGTTCAGGAAGGAGATGAATTCAAAGTCGAGTCGAGTTCTCCTTTTGTGCGAGCATCATTGGATAGTACTTTGGCAGCTGCATTTGATTTTTATGCCATCGATATGGATTATGAAGTGGAGATAATTAAAAAGGAAGCCTTTAATAGTTTTGGGACTTTTCCAACCTATCAATGTGCTTTGAGTCCGCTTGAAAAATCTGATAATTATGTGATGAGCATAACTTTTCCTGAGAAACGAAATTATATTTTTGGGAAAATGAAATTTATGTTTTTCTCCTCCATCTTAATTTTATTTTTTATTACCTCCGTTTTTATTTTTGCTAATTACACTTTGTTTCGTCAGAAAAAAATGGCTCAAATCAACAAAGAGTTTTTTAATAATATGGCGCATGAATTTAGAACTCCGCTAACGAATATTTCTTTGGCTGGAAACCTTTTAGCAAAAAAAATAACAGACCCATCCCATCAAAGATATCTTAATATCGTCAAGGAAGAAAGTGGTAAATTAAAACACCAGATCGAACGAGTTTTACATTTGGCTAAATTAGAGAATGGAGAATATCAGTTGGAGAAAGAAAGTCTGTGTGCTGAAAAACTGATGCAAAATGTTATTAATGGAATGGATCTTCAGATCAAGGAGAAAAATGCAAATGTATTGTTTTTTTCTAATGAGGAAGATTTGAAAATAGAGGGAGATAAATTCCATTTAGGGAATGCATTCCGGAATTTATTGGATAATGCTTTGAAATATTCAACGTCAACTCCAGAGATTAAAATCAGAATGAAAAAAGAAAATGAAGGAATTCTTTTTCAGTTTGAAGACAAT
The DNA here is from genome assembly GCA_905480595.1 of uncultured Saprospiraceae bacterium. Taxonomy (GTDB): domain Bacteria; phylum Bacteroidota; class Bacteroidia; order Chitinophagales; family Saprospiraceae; genus CAJQQY01. The sequence continues at coordinate 1,315 of CAJQQY010000239.1, forward strand.
GGAATTGGAATTGGTCAAAAAGAACAGCAAGGTGTTTTTGAAAAATATCGACGAGTTCAGAATGGAGATGTTCATGACCATCAAGGTTTTGGTTTAGGATTAGCTTATGTAAAAATGATTGTGGAGCGCCACCAAGGCTTTATAAAAGTGATTAGTGATTTAAATAAAGGAACTCGATTTGATTTGTTTTTACCAGCAAAAAATACTTCGTGAGTGAAAAAATTAATTGAGGCTAGAGATCCAATCCCTGTGTAGTTGAAAATTTAATTAGGAATCAAAAAAGTATAATCCATGTCAAATCAAAATGTTTTAATCGTAGAAGATGATGTTAATTTAGGAATGTTATTATCTGAATTTTTAGAATCTCAAAATTTTAATGTAAAGCTTTGCCGAAATGGTGCATCTGGGTTGACGAGTTTTAAAAAGCATAATTTTGATATTTGTATTTTGGATGTGATGATGCCAGAGATGGATGGTTTTAATTTGGCGAGTCAAATTCAAAAAGAGAAAAAAGATATTCCATTTTTGTTTTTAACTGCTCGCTCGATGAAAGAAGATAAGTTAAAAGGTTATGCTGTTGGAGCAGAAGATTTTGTGACCAAACCATTCGATGAAGAAGAATTGTTATGTAGGCTAAAAGTAATTTTACGAAGACATCAAAAAGAAGAAGAAGCGGAAGAATTACCAACTCAATTCGAAATTGGCGATTACTTTTTTGACTACCAGCGGCAAGAACTTTCGTACAAAGATGAGCCCCGAAGAATTACTGAAAAAGAAAATGAAGTACTTCGATTATTATGTCTCAATCAAAATCGGATTTTGAAAAGAGAAGAAGCCGTCGAGCAGATTTATGGGAAACGAGATTATTTTTTAGGTAGAAGTTTCGATGTTTTTATTTCTCGCATCCGAAAGTTATTAAAAAATGATCCGAAGATCAGTATAGAGAATGTGTTTAAGGTTGGGTTTATTTTGAATGTGAGAGATTAGTTATTTTTACTTTTTTTCTCGTTCTAAAACTTAGAGCATGTTTAATTTTTTAAACATGCTCTAAGTTCTTAAAAACTAACAAACCTTGACTTCCTGATTCTTCAATTCTAAATCTTTATCATTCATTTCATATTCATCTTTCAGCGCATAGACATGGTTTTTCCAAACCCGCTGATAACGATCTGTGTCCTCACTAGGTTTCCGAATCATTTGTTTACAAAAGTCCATTTGCTCAGGAGTGCTGCTTGGTTTGCTATATAGGTCTAGCGCATATTTTGAGAAATCACGAACCATACAATCAAATAATTGATCCACTAAATCGTGTTCAATATTTTTAATTTCTGCATTTTCTAAGATTAATTGTCCGTATGCGATAAGGGTAAATATCTCACCTAAAGAAAGAAGGAAGTCAATATCTTTTTGTTGTTCAGGCAAAGGAGGCGCTGTAAATAGCATCGTTTTAAATGCCATTATTTGCTCTTTAAATATTTCTATATTCGGTAAGTCGAATTTGTTGTAGGCAATGTTATAATCGTGAAAAGTGATTTTGCTAAGCCCTCTTGCTGGTCCTTGATTAAAAAGGAAATCATCATTTACCGGTTTATTTTGCTCTCCTATTTCTGGGTATTCACTTGGAATGAACATATAGTTTTTCAAGAACTTAACGATAAGAGCGATGTTCACATGAACGGTTCCTTCTAGTTTGGGCAATGCTCTAATATCTCTAGTTGCCAACTCAAAGAAGGTATCTTTCTCAAACCCTTTTGCAGCAATTACATCCCAAAGCAAATCAATCACTTCTTCACCTTGTGTGGTAACTTTCATTTTTACAATTGGATTATAAAGCAAATAACGTCTGTCTTTTAATGAAGCAACTCTCATGTAGTCAGAAGTACGCTGAGTAAATAATTTCATCCCAATAAGTCGAACATAAGCATCTGTAAACATGCGTTGCACATGCGGGAAATCGGTTACAAACATTTTGTAAAGCCTTCGTTTACTTGCATGATTGATAGCCTCATATAAAGCATGAGTACACAATCCGATGGATCCCCAACCCAAATTGTATTTACCAATATTCACCGTATTCAGAGTGCAGTCCCAAGCATCCTGTCCTTTCGATAAAATATCTTTTTCTTCGATTGGGTAATCTTCAAGTTTAAACTCGGCTACATAACTCTGGCTGTTGACTGTATTTTTTATTAAGTTGAAATTGGTGGGATGTTGACTATTGGTAACAAAGATGGTATAATCATCGGTGTCTGACATCTTACCTAAGGTCGAAATCATCAAGGCTTTATTGGCGTTGCCGATATAGTATTTACTTCCATTAGCTTTGTAAGTTCCATCAACTTGAGGAGCAAGACTCATTTCGGTTGAATAGACATCTGCACCATGTTCTTTTTCGGATAAACCAAAAGCGAAAATAGCTCCCTCTTGAAGCAGTTTTGCAGCTTTGTGTTTTGCTTCTTCATTATTACTCATCCAAATTGGACTTAAGCCTAAAGTACTTACCTGCCAAGTGTACCAATAAGATAATCCATAGAAGCCTAATATTTCATTAAATTCTTGATTACGCCAGGTGTCCCATCTTGAAGTTTCACTTCCATAGTTGGTGGGCGTTAATAATTCTGCGAATACATTTTCGGCCTTTAGAAAATCTATAAAATCGGCGTACCATATTTTGGATCTATCATCTTCTTTGATTCTTGTTTTTCCTTTTTTTTCAAAAAACTCAATCGTTTTTAACATTATTTGCCGTGAAATATCATCACTATACTTTCTGCTGTGTTTCTTCGGATTTAGTAAGATCATAATTGGTTTGATTTTGCGTTTGATCAAATTGATTTAATTAAAACAAGTTTGTTGTTTTAACAAAAGTGAATGATTTTAAAAATCAGATTATTGATTTTCATCATTTAGAAAAATGATTTTAGTCATGTTGAACTTAGAAACAACTAGGGCTGTTAGCGCTCAAAGCGCTAACAGCCCTAGTTGTTAGATTTAAAAAAACTGAGTTAAAATTAGAACTTAAAGAAATTATTTAGAATCATCTTTTTTAATTTTATTTGTTGAAAAGCATTAGATGAGGTTTTAGATTTGGTTGGTGTGAAAAAATGATTTACATCGCTTTATTTTTTGCTTCAGATTAATTCTCTACCAGGTGACGACTATTAACAACTAGATTTCCGTTCTCCCAGGTAACTCTGTATAACTCCTCACCATTCTTCTCTGTCTCTACTAAAATTTCAAAATCATGAGGATTGTACCGATTATAATTTCTGTTGGGAAGGAAACCTTTTTTGATCGGAACGACCATGCTGATTCTGGAATTTGGATTTATCTGAGCGGGTAGTTTTTTGCTCAATTGTTTGATGTCACCTTTCGATGAACGAACCTCTTTGATCTGAATTGGCAAACCTTTGTTAATAAGAGTAATTTCTTTTTCCTTAGTTTCATTAATGTTCCAGCCCATACTAATCTTTAGATTTACACCATTAAAATTAAATACAGAGCTAACTCTAAATGGAGTATCTTGGCCGGGAATAGGAATTGATGGACATTCTTCTTCGCTTGCCTTTTGGTTACATCTACTATTTAATAAATCTGATTTGGCTATGGTGATTTTTTGAGAGCTGTTTTTACAACTTCTAAAAAGGTCAACCATTTCCATTGAAAATTCCTCATTAGTATCTTGTCCGATATCAAATGAGATGGAGTCGTTCGTCCAAGCAAATGGCTTAAGACTCATGTTTTTATATCGATTATTTAAAATGAAATAAGTGTCTTTGGTTGGAGTATTGATGAGTTGGATTACTCTTTGTTCAAATCTTTCCTTAGCCTGACTTTCTCTATATTTTTTCATTCCTGATTTCCCTAAAAAATAGAGACCTGCAATTGCTAAAATCAAAATGGGGAGAAGTGTTCTTTGCATTCTATATCTTCTCCAAGATGCATCTTGTTCATCTTGAGTATATTTTTTTTTCATTCTTATTTTACCATTTAAAATTTATAGAATGGGCTGTTATAGAATTCAAATATACTAATCAACTTTTACTTATTCATGAGATTATAGAGTACAATTAAAACTGACTTTTTATTCTCTCAATTAACATATTAATCAGTCGTTTTCTAAGTTCATTTTCTCTTTCCGAATATAGATTCAATTCCTCTATTGTAAAATGCCCTACGATCATTCCTATCAATAAACTTCTGAAATTCAAATCTTTTCGAATACTATTTTCTATGTATTCTAATTTCTTCTCAGGAGGAAGTTTTAGGAAAACGTTCTTTCGATGAATCACATATTGTTGGAATGTTTGCAGAAGCAAATCATGTTGTAATTTCAAAATAGGACGCAATGTTATATTTTGAAATAGCTCTGAGTCACTAGTAACATCTTCCTCTGAAATATTTGGAATAAGTGGACGGAGTGCTTTGAGATTTAGGTCTCTATTTGACATTGATATTTTCTTTTTACTCAAAACATCATTTTCCATATTTAGTTTTATATTTAAGAAAAAAAGATGTCAGAAGACACATTTATCCAAGCTATTCAAGAAGGAAATATTGGAAAAGTTAAAACTGCTCTTTCCGAAAATCCATCCTTGATCAAGACTAAGACTGAACAAGGTCTTTCTATTCTCCTCCTTGCAATGTATTATCGGAAGAATGACATTGTAAATGTATTGTTGGAAAATAAAAAAGATTTTGATTTTTTTGAAGCCGCAGCTAGTGGACAGTTAGATTTTGTCAAGAGAATATTGGAAAAGGAGCCTGATATTTTAAATCAATATGCAGTTGATGGTTTTACAGCATTAGGTTTAAGTTGCTTTTTCAATCAAAAAGAAATTGCCCATTTTTTATTAGAAGAAGGAGCTGATCCGAATATTTCTTCTAACAATGATTTTAAAGTTGCACCGCTTCATTCAGCAGCAGCGATCAGCCAAATAGGAATTGTAAATATCTTGTTACAACATGGCGCAAATATAAATGCCAAACAATCAAGTGGCGTCACCGCTTTGCATTCAGCAGCACATAATGGAGCAGTTGAAATAGTAAAGTTACTTCTTCAAAATGGAGCAGATAAAGAAGCGAAAACAAAAGACGGAAAGTCTGTTTTAGCTTTTGCTAAAGAAGGTGATTTTAAAGAAATTATAAAATTACTTAGCGGGTAGGCTTATTATAAACGTCCTAAAACAACCTCTAATAAATTGAAAATATTTCCCCTATAAATCAATCTATATTACCGCATTTTTTATTTATCTTTGATATAATCAACGAGAGAACCAACTACTAACCTTAGCTATAATTTCCCCTTAGCAAAACAATCCATATTACTCTAGTTTTGATTTTTTCGAAAATCACTATCACTCGAATGTTTTACAATTTACTTGTAATCAATATTTTATAAACTTTAAAATAAGTTATATGAAAAAGTAGTCCTGTCAAAGACCGAATAGAACATAATTAAAATTCTCAAAAACTATGACATATTATTACCCTCGAATAGCAGTTCTCTGCTGTCTTTTCTTCGTGTTTTTTATTTTTTCTTTAAAAATAAATGCACAATCCTCTTGCCAGGTAGTTGGAGGAATAATCACCGTATCCAATACTAATGATGAAGGGAATGGTTCATTGCGAAATGCAATAACTTGTGCTAATGAATTTCCTGGTGCTCAGGTAATCCAATTTAATATTCCTGGAAATGGTCCTCATATTATTTATGTGGGATCTACAACTGCACAACCATTACCCAACTTGGAAGATAATGGAACTGTGATTGATGGAAGTACCCAAAGTGGATTTATAGATGATCCTGTGATAGTTTTGGATGGAAGCCAAACTACATGGAATGGCCCATATAATGCCCTTTATATTTTGGGCGATTATTGTGA